>JAKAMS010000242.1 GCA_021812745.1 Bacteroidota bacterium
CCAACGGCGATGAGATCTCGAAAATAGAGGGAGTTTTTTCCGGAACACTTAGTTTTATTTTTAATTCTCTAAAAGAGAAAGACAGCTTTAGCGAAGTCATAAAAACAGCACAGGAAAAAGGATACACTGAACCCGACCCGCGTGATGACTTGAAAGGACTAGATATGGCGCGAAAGCTTTTGATTCTGATCCGTGAATCGGGAATTCCGTTTGAGTTGGAAGACATTGAAATAGAAAAATTAATTTCACAGGAATCCGAAAATGCAAATTCGATTGAAGAATTTTATAAAAATTTAAAAGCCGATGACAATCGTATTATTGAAATGAAGAAAAAAGCCGCGGCAAAAGAATGTGTATTATGCTATATCGCAAAATATGAAAATGGTAAAGCTTCTCTCTCAATTCAAGAAATTAATAAGAAGCACCCATTCTATAATCTGATTGACAGCGAAAACATTGTTGCTTTTACAACTAAAAACTATTGGAAGAATCCGCTGACAATAAAAGGTCAGGGCGCAGGTGCGGATTTTACCGCGGTAGGAATTCTTTCGGATATTTTACGGATTTCAAATTATTTGGAACTAATCCCATGAGTTCAAAAAGTATAAAAGTGAGTGTACCGGCAACGGTTTCAAACGTCGGTCCCGGTTTTGATATAATGGGTTTCGCTATCAATACTCCCGTTGAAGAAATGATTCTCCGGTTAACAGGCAAACCTGGAATTAGGATTTTAAAAATCACCGGTGATAAAAGCGGTATTCCGCTAGATATTAAAAAGAACACCGCAACCGTTGCACTAACAAATATGATTTCAAGTTTGCGGATTAATATTGGAGTAGAAATTGAAATCCGGAAAAAAATTATCTCCGGAAGCGGACTCGGGTCAAGTGCGGCAAGCGCCGTTGCGGCGCCCTTTGCTTTGAATGAATTGCTTGACAGACCATTTACAAAACACGAATTAATGGAGTTTGCTTTACTTGGCGAAAAGGTTGCCGCCGGAAGCATACATGCCGATAATGTTGCGCCCTGCTTGTTCGGAGGATTTATTTTAATTCGCGGTTACAACCCGACAGATATAATTGAATTGTCTTCCCCCAAAAAACTATTCTGCACAATTCTTCATCCTCAATTCGAAATAAAAACATCCGAAGCAAGAAAGCTTATCAAAAAAAATCTACCAATGAAAGATGTGATAACTCAAACCGGCAACGCGGCGGGTTTAATTGCAGGTTTGTTGAAGAGCGATTATGATTTAATTAAAAGATCAATGATTGATTTGATTGCGGAACCGGCGCGTGCAAAATTGATTCCCGGTTTTTATGAAATAAAAGAAGCGGCTTTAAATTCCGGAGCGATTGGCTGCAGCATTTCCGGTTCGGGACCGGCAATGTTCGCTTTCAGTACATCAAAAGAAAATGCTAAAAAAATTGGGAAAGAGATGAAGAAAATTTCTTCAAAATATGTGAAGAAAAATATTGTGTATAATTCTGCAATCAATAAAGTAGGACCACGGGTGATTGGTTAAATGAATTATTACAGCACACGAACTAAAAATAATTTTGTGAGCTTTAAAACCGCCGTTATGGAAGGCTTGGCAAAAGACGGCGGTTTGTTTATGCCGGAATTAATTGCTGGTCTGCCGCAATCAATGTTAAAAGAGATTGAAAAATATTCGTTACAAGAGATTGGTTTTGAAGTTTCGAAAAAATTTATCGGCATGGAAATTCCGGCTCAGAAGCTATTAACAATAATTGAAAACGCAATTGATTTCCCTGCTCCTCTGGTTGAACTGTCGGAACAATTATCTGTGTTAGAATTATTTCACGGACCGACATTAGCATTCAAAGATTTTGGCGCGCGTTTTATGGCGAAGACGATGGAATATTTTGCCGGAGATTTGAAGAAAGAACTAAATATTCTTGTCGCAACTTCTGGAGATACAGGTAGCGCAGTTGCTCATGGATTCTACGGAGTTGAAGGGATTAATGTCTTCATCCTTTATCCGAAAGGGAAAGTAAGTTTAATCCAAGAGAAACAATTAACCACACTCGATAAAAACATAACGGCAATTGAGGTAAACGGAACATTCGACGATTGCCAGCGTTTGGTAAAAGACGCTTTTGTTGATGATGAACTCAAAGCAAAATTAAATCTTAGTTCCGCAAATTCAATTAATATCGCGCGGCTGATTCCGCAAACATTCTATTTTATAAACGCGTATCGCCAGATAAAAGATAAATCCAAACCGGTTGTAATTTCTGTTCCATCCGGCAATCTGGGAAATATTACTGCCGGCTTATTCGCTAAGAAAATGGGAATTCCAATAATAAAATTTATCGGCGCTACAAACAGAAATGGCATCTTCACAGAATTTATTAACACTCACAAATTTAATCCGCGCGGCTCGGTTCAAACAATTTCAAACGCGATGGATGTGGGCAACCCCAGCAATCTTGAAAGAATAATTGATCTATATGGAGATGATTATGTTGAGCTGAGGAAAGATATTTCATCTTCAAGCTGGTCAGATGAAGAAACGAGAAAAGGAATGAGAGAAGTTTTTGAAAAATATAATTATGTAATGGATCCTCACGGCGCCGTTGGTTACCAAGCGCTAAAACAATTTTTATCTTCGTATTATGCCGGAAGTGTAAATGGTATTGTCGTAGAAACCGCTCACCCGGCAAAATTCAAAGATGTTGTTGAAGGCGTTATTCAAAAAGAAATTGTTGTGCCGGAACGTCTTGCCGCTTGTCTTACAAAAGAAAAAAAATCAATTCAAATTGCTAAAGAATATTCCGAATTGAAGAATCTTCTTTTGAATAATTAATAAATGAGAAACTCTTTCTTAATTCTTATTAAATTATTGATTCACTGATTTCATCATCGCTTCGGGATATCTCATTCCGCTTGCGGCGCCTTTCGGAAAAACAGCTTCAATTTGTGCCAGCTCATCTTTAGTTAAATTAATTTCCGTTGCGTCAACATTTTCTTCAATATGTTTTTGTTTTGTTGTACCCGGGATTGGAACTGTGTTTTCACTTTGAGCAATTACCCACGCCAATGCCAACTGTCCGGGAAGAACTCCTTTTATTTTTGCAAGCTCTTCAACTTTTTTAACAAGCTCTATATTCTTAAAGAAGTTTTCTCCTTGAAATCTTGGAGAGAATTTTCTGTAATCATTTTCTTCAAAGTCTTCAAATTTTTTGAACCGCCCGGTTAAGAATCCTCTGCCGAGAGGACTGTAAGCGACAAAAGTAATTCCAAGTTCTTTTGTGATTGCTAAAATTTCATCCTCGGGGTCACGAGTCCAAAGAGAATATTCAGATTGAAGTGCGGTAACTTGATGAACTTGATTTGCTCTTCTGATAGTTTTCGGTCCGGCTTCCGAGAGCCCGATATATTTAATTTTGCCTTCTTTAACAAGCTCTGCCATAGCCCCAACGGTTTCTTCAATCGGAACAGTCGGGTCAACTCTATGTTGGTAATACAAATCAATGTAATCTACGCCTAACCTTTTCAATGATCCTTCACAAGAAGATTTAACATATTCGGGGCGTCCATTAACGCCGCGAACATCAGAATCGCTAGTGCGGACAATCCCAAATTTAGTGGCGAGAATAATTTTTTCTCTTTTGCCTTTGATTGCTTTGCCAACAAGTTCTTCGTTTTTATATGGACCATACATATCAGAAGTGTCAAAGAAATTTATTCCGAGTTCAAGTGCATGGTGAATTGTTGCAATTGATTCAGGATCATTTGGATTGCCGTAAAAGTCCGACATTCCCATGCATCCCAATCCAATTGTTGAAACCAAAGGACCATTTTTACCAAGTTTTCTCGTTTTCATCTTAACCTCGATTTTATTTTTATTAACTGAAACTTAGAGAAAAAGTGAAATAATTGGAAATCGAAATCTTTATAAAATTTTCATTGAAAAGAAATAAATAAAGTTTACTATGCTCATGAGAAAAAAGTTGAAATCAGAGCTTATTTCAGATAAATTCTTTCTCAAAATTATAACAGAGAAGGAAAAACAGAATGAAACGTTTTCCAATATTAATACCGATCATTTTTCTTTTTTTAACGACAAACATTTTTGCTCAAACAATTGATACAACATTTTTCAACGGACTAAATTACCGCAGCATCGGACCATACCGCGGAGGAAGATCTTGTGCGGTTACAGGAGTTTCATCTAATCCATCGCTTTTTTATTTCGGTTCTACGGGCGGCGGAGTCTGGAAAAGTGAAAATGCCGGAACGACTTGGAAAAATATTTCAGATAATTTTTTCGGCGGTTCCATTGGTGCAATAGCTGTCAGTTCATGGGACCCGAATGTAATTTACGCAGGTACCGGTGAAGAAACAGTAAGAGGAAATGTTAATAGCGGAAACGGAATGTGGAAAAGCGAAGATGCCGGTAAAACATGGAAGCATATTGGACTTGAAGATTCACGCCATATAACAAGAATTGTGATTGACCCGAAAAACTCTGATTTAGTTTTGGTATCGTGTCTCGGTCATCTATACGGACCAAATTCGATGCGCGGAATTTACCGCACAAAAGACGGAGGAAAAAATTGGGAAAAAGTTTTATTCGTAAATAATGAAGTTGGAGCGATTGATCTGACAATGGATCCAACAAACTCAAGAATTTTGTTCGCATCAACTTGGAGAGTTAAACGTACTCCTTACAGTTTGGAAAGCGGCGGCGAAGGTTCCGGCTTGTGGAAATCAATTGATGGCGG
>JAKAMS010000243.1 GCA_021812745.1 Bacteroidota bacterium
TACTCATCGCTCTTTCTGATAAAGCGGTTATCGTAAGAGAAGGATTCACACCGGGATTAGCGCTTATCATTGAACCGTCGCAAATGAGCATGTTTTCATAACCGAAAACATTATTGTCTTTATCAATTACTCCTTCGGTTTTATCTTTTCCCATAACGGCACCGCCTAAAATGTGAGCAGTAGTTGGAATTCCTAATGCTGTCTCCGATAAAAGTACTGTTGTTTTCCCGTTAACAATTTTTGCATACTCCTCGGATAAAGTTTTTGCTTCGGGAATGAATGCCGTTGGACCTTGCCCTCTTTCGATAGCGGATTTCATTCCGAATATTCCTTTTCTAAAATTGAGTGTTGAATCAATAGTTCTCATAAATAAAAGTATCTGTGTTTTCTTAGCCCAATCATTTACAAAATAGATTTTAAAATTCTTTACCGGACGAGAGATTATATCGGACAAAACTTTTGCTAAACGAATAAAAATATTTTTACCATGAGCAAGTGGAGACATAAGAATTCTCCAGAATCCAGAGCCTGCTGGATATCTAACCGGCTCTAAATGACTGTATTGATCTGTATGAAGTATCGATCCGATTGCGACTCCGTCGGAAAATGCGGTATCCTTGTCAAAGGTTGTGACTCCAATTAAACTTTCGGAATTAGTTCTTATACCGGAGCCAAGTTTATCAGAAATATTTGGAAGGGAAGTAAGCTTCAATTTTAACAAAAGTTTTATTGTCCCCAGTACACCACCGGCAAAAATAATTCCATGCGATGTAAACTCACCTTTTGTTTTTAAGAATGATGTTGATGATTTCCACATTACTTTGTAACCGGTTGAACCGTTTTTAGAATCGAGCGGAAGAACATCGTAAACTTCGGACTCTGCTTGAATTTTTACTCCGTTCTTTTGAGCGAAGTACAAATAATTTTTGTCGAGAGTGTTTTTTGCATTGAAACGGCATCCAACCATACATCCGCCGCAAAAGGTACAGCCGGACCGTTCGGGACCTTTGCCATCGAAATAAGGATCGGGAACAATTTTATTCGGTTCGCCGAAAAATACTGCGACTTCCGTAGCTTCAAACTCATCCAGCTTACCGATCTTTTTAGCGAGCTCTTTGAGTGCAAGATCACCTTTCTCTAAACGGGGGTTTAAAGATGCGCCTAGCATTTTTAATGCGATTGGATAAAAATCTTTTAATTCATTTTGCCAATCTGCTAAATGTGCCCAGCACTCAGCAGTGAAGAATTCAGATTTTGGAACCGGCAATGTATTTGCGTAAACAAGAGAACCGCCGCCGACACCAACACCTGAAAGAACCGTTATATGCTTGAAGAGTGTTATCTTGAATAGTCCGAAAAATTTTAAAGTCGGAAGCCAAATCCATTTTTTTACATTCCAGTTGGATTTTGGAAAATCTTCCGCACGAAGCCATTTTCCTTTTTCAATTACGAGAACTTTGTAACCTTTTTCAGATAACCGCAGTGCTGATACAGAACCGCCAAAACCGGAACCGATTATTATATAATCAAAATCAAACGGCTGTTTTTCTTTTTTCATGTTAATAATATTTTAATGGCGAATAAACAATTATAACTTTTTTAGAACAACAATATTTATGAATAACATAGCTTTAGTTTGTTGACTTGTCAATAGCTTTAAGCAAAAAGGCAGACAATAATTGCCTGCCTTTTAATCATAAAATAGATTTAGAATAAAGAATTAATTTTTAGTATTGCTTAAATAAATTCCATTGAATAAAAATTTAAATGCGCCGTGCGATTGACCGCGGAAAAGTATTTCGGGACCAAACAGATATAAATTACCTTTTCCTACTTTAGCTTCAGCCATGGAAACACCGCCGTATAATTTATCTTGACCCCACGCCCAGCCGCTTCTCAAAGGACGGTCGCTGTCGAAACATGCAATTGGTGTTATTCCGTTCTTATCGGCATCCGGCTTCAAACGGAAGACAGGACTCTCTTCAAATAAAATATCAAGACGTTCCGGCAATCCATAAGCAATAGGAAGTTTATTATTTACTTTTACCTGTAATATCGAAGCGGGAATAAAATATTCTTCGCGTGGAAGCTGTTCACCTTTACTATTTACCATGTGATTTGTTAAAGGCAAATTATTATAATAACCGAGTGCGGTTGATGTACCGATTGTAAGAATTGATCCGCCGTCATTCAGAAATTCTTTTAGCTTTGGAATTGTAGTATCTGCCGTTATTGAGCCAAGCCAATTTCTGAATTCCACTGGGATTGATTCCGGTTTCACATTTGATGCCCGCTCGGGATATTGTGACTGTGAGCTATTAGCTGTCTTAAGCGGCGGAATTGCTCCGTCAACAAATATCAGCAGATCGTAATTCTTATTAAGATTTCCTTCATTCAAAGTCTTTGGGTAAACAACTTCAAAAGGGAATTCAAATTGTTCCAAGAGCCATCTTGTCCAACCGGAAGGCATCGAGCCGCCGTATCTGTCCCACAATCCAATTCTAACCGGTTTTAGTTCATTTGATTTCACTGTTGGAATAAAATCAACTGCCTCAAAGTTCAATCCTAATTCTTTAGATAAATTTTCTATAAAATTATTTGCGGATTTCTTAGAGTATATAAAAAATGTTCCTGCTGAATAATTTTTTTCTTTAACAGATAACGGTTCATTCAGCCAGATGATCTTATAATCTTCTTTAATAAGGCGGTTAATTGCAATTGCAGCATTGTTAGAACCATAATCGAGAAGATAACCTTTGGGATTATTTGTACTAATAACTTTGCCCGGAAGCGTTTTTGCTAATCCAGATATTTCCTTAAAAGGTCCGTCAAAGCCGTCAAGAATTCTATCAAACTTAACTCCCATTTGAAATGCGAGAGTCCAGCCGGCGTTATCGTAAGGAGGAATAGGAGGACCGTTCACGTATTTAAAATCATTTGGATGATCTTGCGGTTCAAACATATCAAGAATATGAGGACGGAATGCTTGTGCGGTTTTTACAATGTAAGAGCCTGCCGGATAATTTTTAGATGCAACTTGAAAATCTTTTTCGGCTATTAAAACCTTAATTCCGCTTTTGATTAACGCGTTGATAAATTTTGTAGCTGTTGGAAAGTCCGGTTGATCGCTTGGTAAAATATACCCGCGCGGATCTCTGTTCTCTGGCAATTGAAATAACTCAAAATATTTTTTGGGAACACCCTGACCTCTTCCTCTTGGAACTTGAGCTGTTGATTTGGAAGAATCTTTTTTAGCATCAATATCTTTTTTGATTTTATCTTTTACTTCATCAACAATTTGCGGGTGAATAGTCCAACTATCCCGGTTTCCTCTGTCAATTGAATGCTTACCCATTAGGTATCTGTTGTAAAGTAAAGTCTCTTTATTTCTTGAAGCGTAATCGAGCACAGCTTTATTTAGTGAAATTGAATAATCAATTGACTGACGGAAATGCCAAACTTGCGGCGCAATTGGATAAGGAACGTCGTTGGTTGGCAATAGTCTATCCGGATTAAATGCAATTTCCATTGGCGTAGGATTGCCATTCATTTCGGTTAACATTCCAATCTGATTATGAAAATATCCTGCTGTACGCAAACTTCCATTATACCAGATTGAATAAGATGTTACAGAACGCATTCCCGAGCCAGGTTTATTCTCTGAAATTAGACGGTTATGCATTGCAACACCAACAGCTTGAACTCCGATTGTTAAAAGAGGATCGTAATTGTAATTCGGGGGATCTCTGAATGGGGGAACAAATACTACTAAATCTGCCGGTCCGGTTTGGTGATGATTATACATGATCTGTGGAAACCAATCCATATACATTATGCGGGACATGTTTTCGGTTTCGACTTGATTCATCATATAGAAGTCTCGGTTATTATCATGACCGATATACTTTTGGTAGAGCCTTGGAATATTGCTTGTTGATCTCTTTTTAGGATCTTGTTCGCGCATATACCAATTAGCAACTAATTCCATTCCATCGGGATTGGCAGGAACCAATAAAAGAATTATATCATCAAGCATTCTCATTGTTTCGTCATCGTTGGAATTCACCATTTGATATGCCATCTCTACAAGCTGATTTGCGCCGACAACTTCAGTTGCATGCAAACCTCCGTCAATCCATATAACTGCTTTGCCTGTTTTCGAAAATTCTTTCGCCTGTTCTTCTGTAATTGAATCTGCTAAAGCTAGTTTGTGCGAAATTTCTTTATAAGTACTCAGCTTTTCAAAATTTTTTGGAGAAGTAATTATTGCCATATACTGAGTTCTTCCCTCGGCAGTTTTTCCCATTACTTCAAGATGAATCCTTGGTGATTCGGCTGAGAGTTTTTCCCAATACTCAACTAACTGGCTATATGTGATTAATTTGTAATCATCCCCAACGTTAAAACCTAACTGCTCTTTAGGTGAAGTAATTTTGTTTTGTGCGTATGAAGCGTTTGAAGTAAACAATAAAATGAATATCGTCACGAATACATTTAGAAATATTACGCTTGAATTGAGAAAAGAATTTTTAACTGACGCTGGATAGTTCTTAACGGGCGTTCTAAAATTTTCTTCTAAAATGTGCATGAAATTGTCCTATGCAATTGTTAATCAATATTCTGAATTAATAAAAAAGGAAAGCAGTTACATAAAATGAATTTGTATTCTCTAGTTTGATATGCTTTGTGTTCTGCATCTGATTAGAGATGGGCGAGAAGCGAGCGAAGGAATAATTCATAAATTA
>JAKAMS010000244.1 GCA_021812745.1 Bacteroidota bacterium
TGGGCTTATTATAAACCTACTTATGTTGATGCCATGATATTAATCGGAAGTTTCGGATTCTTCTTCACTTGGATTTTGCTCTTTACTAAAGCATTGCCGGTTGTTTCAATGGCTGAAGTAAAAGCAGTTGTTGATGGCGCTCAACCTTCTCATAAGGAAAATATGTGATGAGCGAAAAAATCTTATATAGTTTTTCTGCAATTTTTGATTCCCCGGATCAAGTTTCTCACGCTGCCGAAAAAGTAGTTGAGCAGGGTTACACAAAGTTTGATGTTCATTCTCCATATCCATTGCACGGTATGGATGAAGCAATGAAACTGCCGCCGTCCAAACTTGGTTATGTTGCTTTAGTATTTGGTCTATCCGGAATGATTGGAATGTTATTAAGTCTGTGGTGGGTATCGGCAATAGACTATCCGATTGTCATTGGCGGAAAACCGTTATTTTCTTTCCCCGCTTATATTCCAATTGTATTCGAGATTACTGTTCTATCAGCATCAATAGCAACTGTACTAGCAATGTTGTTTGTCTTTTTCAAATTACCTAATAATTCTCATCCGCTGCATGGTACGGAATACATGAAAAAAGTTTCTTCTGATAAATACGGAATTAGCATTCAAGCAGAAGATCCAAAGTTTGATGAAGCATCGGTTAGAAAATTATTCGAATCGCTTAAAGCGAGAGAAATTTATTCTATTTATTGGGACAACGAAGAATTAACACATAAGCATAAAATAATCGAACCAAAATTTTTAACATTCCTTTTTGTTGTTGCAATCATTTCATCCGGAACGGCTTACTTCACATTGAACAAATTGATGTATATGATTCCATTCAATTGGATGATGGATCAACCGAAGCAAAGTGCGCAGCAGAAAAGTTTAGTATTCTCTGATGGTTTTGGAATGCGTCAACCTGTTGCTGGAACTGTAGCCCGTGGTTTTATGCCGTATGAATTTAAAGGGCAGCCCGATGTTGCCGGAGAAAAATTGGTAAATCCGATTCCTATCTCTAAAGAATCATTAAAGCTTGGTCAAGTAAAATTTGATATCTACTGCAGTCCGTGTCACGGATATCATGCAGAAGGCAACAGCAGATTAAGAGGACAATTTCCAAATCCGCCAAGTCTTCATTCTGAAAAAGTTAGAAGTTGGAGTGATGGAAGAATTTTTGCTGTTCTTACAGAAGGTCAAAATATTATGCCTTCTTATGCAACACAGCTTTCAGTTGACGAAAGATGGGCAGTTATTAATTATCTGCGGGTATTACAAAGAGCGCTTAACGCTAAGGAGACTGATCTACAATGAGTTCTTCCACGGTTGGATATCAAAAGAAAGAATTGCCTGCTAAAGTTCAAACAGTTGGTATGACTTTATTGTTGGTAGGATTAATTATAGTTGTTCTTGGCTACATCGTAAATCCAACAAGGACTGCTTATAACAATATTATAGGATTTACTTTTCTTGCAAGCATCGGTGTTGGCTCACTCTTTTTTGTTGCCATTGAATATTTAGCGGGCGCTGTGTGGAGTACACCTTTTAGAAGAGTCGGCGAATTCCTTTCATCGTTAATAATAATTCTCCCGATTCTTTTTATACCGCTTTTGTTAAACATGAACAATGTTTTCCATTGGACTCATCCCGCACCTGCCGATAAAATATTAAACGATAAGGCGCCATATCTCAATGTTAATTTTTTCATTATTCGTGTTGTTGTGTTTTGGCTACTGTGGCTGGCGTTTTATTATTTCATTACCAAAAATTCAAGCAAACAAGATCACACTAAAGATCAGCTTCTTACAAAAAAGAATATAAAAATTTCGGCGTTTTTCATGCCGGTTTTTGCATTGACTATTTCTTTTACAGCAATTGATTGGCTGATGAGTCTCGCACCTCATTGGTTCTCTACAATTTTTGGAGTTTACTACTTCTCCGGAACTGTCCTTGCATCGTTAGCGGCTGCTGCAATATTTATAATTCCTTTAAGTGAACGCGGTTATTTAGTCAAAGGTATTCATACAGATAGTTACTACAGTCTTGGAGCGCTTCTCTTTGCATTCACAAATTTCTGGGCATACATCGCGTTCAGTCAGTTCTTATTAATTTGGTATGCAAATCTTCCCGAAGAGACTATCTGGTTCTTGGCTCGTTGGGAAGGAAATTGGAAATTTGTATCAATAGGATTGTTAGCGGTTCATTTTTTAATTCCATATATCGGACTTCTATCGCAGCCATCAAAGATGAATCCAAAGAGATTACTGATTATAGCAAGCGTTATCTTATTTGCTCATTATTATGATTTGTACTGGCTTACAATGCCGAATTTCAGCCAAGGAGAAGTTGCATTCGGATGGATTGAACTCGGTTTTCCGGTTATGATTGCCGGTTTGATTATTCTAGTTTTTAAATATAGAACGAAGAAAGAAAATCTTGTTCCTATTGGCGATCCAAAACTTAAACGTGGAATTGATTTCAGACTATAATCTTATAACAAAATGAACTCATACAAAAAACCTGAAGATGAAATAAAGTTTAGAGAATTGTTAAAGAACCCAATTCGTTTATTTGGATGGGTATTCCCATTCTTCTTGGTTCTAATTCTCGCACTCGGAATTTTCTTTGTTAAACATTTGAGTGACATTTCATTCAATATCCAGACAGTTGATGTACCAGATTCAACTTTTATCAAGAAAGATATTGAGATGAAAAGGGGAGGCGTAATGGCTCCCGTCAATCTTGAACTAGTAAAATCTCCAACGCCGGAATTCATAGAAAAAGGGAAAGAGATTTACAACGCAAATTGCAAATCATGCCATGGTGATAATGGAATGGGAAACGGAGCCGCCGCTGCAGCATTGGTAAAAAAGCCCAGAAATTTTCATTCTGCCGATGGCTGGACTAACGGAAGAACTATTGACGAAATGTTCAAAACTCTGCAGGAAGGAATTACTAAAAATGGAATGGCTGCTTATGAATACATTCCGCCGTCAGATAGATTTGCAGTGATTTCATTCATAAGAACATTAGCAAAATTTCCTCCGGTTAACGATGACCAATTAAAAGATATGGATGCTCTCTATAAGTTATCTTCGGGTGCAACTATTCCCAATACAATTCCAGTTAAAATTGCCGAGAATAAATTAGTTGAAGAGTCATCTTCTCTTAACGATTTGCAATTACGTTTTGAAAGTAAAGTTTTTACTACTCAAGGAAATCCCGGAGCAGATTTATTGAAAAAATCTTCTGCAGACTATCAGAAAATATTTTCGACGTTCATTAGATCAAATGCAAATGTTAGTATGGAAAAATTTGTTTCTGCTGTTATAGCTAATCCTGTCAGTTCCGGTTTCAAACCAACAGTTGAACAGTTTTCTAAAGAGGAATGGAAACAATTATACGATTATTTGAAAACAGTAACGATGTAAGATTATAAATGAAAAACACAAAACTTTATCTAACATTATTCTTATTGATTTCATTTTCTTTGTTTGCCCAAAAGAAAATTGAAGTTGGTATTGACGAAAAACTCGGCAATACATTACCTCTTGAATTGCAATTCCAAACTTCGGAAGGTAAAACAGTAGCGCTGAAAGATATCATAACAAAACCGACATTAATTGCATTAGTTTATTATGAATGTCCCGGTGTTTGTAATCCAATGCAATCTGAACTTGCTTGGACTATTGATAAACTTCAGCTTGAGCCGGGTAAAGATTTTCAAGTGGTAAGCATTAGTTTCGATCATAATGAAACACCGGCAATTGCGGCTAAGTGGAAGAAAAATTATCTGCTTACAATTAAACGAAAATTTGATCCGAACGATTGGATTTTTCTAACTGGTGATAGTCTAAGCATTCAAAAATTAACCTCTGCTTGCGGTTTCTATTTCAAGCCGGCAGATAAGCAATTTGTGCATGCCGCAACTCTGGTTGCTGTTTCTCCTCAAGGAAAAATATCTCGTTATTTGTTCGGTACAGATTTCAATCCGTTTGATGTTAAGATGGCTTTGCTAGAAGCCCAAAGCGGTAAAACAAGCCCGACAATTTCTAAAGTCTTGACTTATTGTTTCAGTTATGACCCGAAAGGAAGGCAATATACATTGAACGTTACGCGGATTGTTGGTGTTGTAATGCTTTTGGGCATTGGAATATTTTTAAGTCTGCTGTTGTTCAAAAAGAAAAAACAAATATGAATGAAGGAGCTTAAATAAATGGCTGATGATGTAGCCGTAAAATCTTTTTATCAAGAAAGTACAAATAAGTATACCGGAATTCTTTCTTGGCTTTTAACAAAAGATCATAAAAGAATTGGCTTGATGTACATGATTGCAATACTAACTTTTTTTGTTGTTGGCGTGCTCATCGGTGTTTTAATGCGGCTTGAATTGATTGCGCCCGGCAGAACAATCATGGATGCGCAAACCTATAATACATTATTCACCCTTCACGGAGTGATAATGATATTCTTATTCATCATTCCTGGTTTGCCTGCAATCTTCGGAAATTTTTTCTTACCGATTCAAATAGGCGCACGAGATGTTGCTTTTCCGCGTCTGAATTTACTCTCATGGTATATTTATATAATTGGCGCCATCTTAGTTCTTGTATCACTATTCTTACCGGGCGGACCGATTGATACCGGCTGGACATTTTACATTCCATACAGCGTAAGATCAACAACAAATGTTTCGATGGCACTCTTTGCGGCTTTTGTACTCGGCTTCTCTTCAATTTTAA
>JAKAMS010000245.1 GCA_021812745.1 Bacteroidota bacterium
ACTAATTTCTGACTACTACCTACTCCAATCTTCCTGCACCGAGTTAGCTTGTCTCGCCGCCAGGCGGATCGAGGTGCCACAATACTGTCAACACGCTGCCATACTTCCTCATTGCAAAGTCTATCTCATTCAGATATCCATCGCTATCTCCAAACCAATCTGCAGCATTTACAGTTACGGTTTCGTCAAGAGAATCCAAATAATCGGTTTTCTCTTTCATAAACTGTTTGTATCCGCATTTTCTAATTCGCTGGTTCTTAAGATAATTAGTCGGCATTAAATAATCATATATATCGTGTGTTCTTGTATTCAGCGGCACTAATTCTCCTTTCTTCAACTTTCCGGAGAAAAAATATTTATTACACGCCATCCACTCAATTCTTTTGTTGACAGATAGAATCACTGCCATCGCGCCTTTATACAGTTCCGCATACCTCAGTGCCGCCGCAGTCAGCGATACTCTAAACTCCTCCGCCATTCCACGCAACAATTTCACGCTTGCCTCACCTATTGCTGGCGGGTTTCACATTATATATCTTCAATAATCTTGAGAAGTTTTCTATCAAATGTCAGCACTTCGGCTTTTTGAATTTTCTTGTAAGAAACGAGTAATGCATCGGCATAGTCTAAGTTGTATCCGGAATAATACTCTAATGAAGAAAGTATTACATCCTTATCTATAAAATTAAAATTCCCTCTCGCAAATAAAACCGCAAGCACATCACGAATTTCTTTCTTTGGAATGCTGTATACTTTTTCAAGAACATAAACTAATTCTGCGGCAATCTCATTTGGTACAAATACGCGGTTTGTTTCAATAAGAGGTACAGATTTTTTATGCAGTTCCAGATTATCCTTTAGGAGATAACGAAGAATAATATTAGCGTCTATAATTTTCATACTTATCTTTTATAGCCAGCGCCCAGGCTTCACTTTCTATTGCATATTTTATTTTATCGGCATATTTAGAAAAAACGCCGGCAAGTCGTGCACTTCCTTTTTCGGCTGAATTAATTTCACTTATATCCAGTTTTATTTCTACATCTTTGCCTTTAAATTTTTCCAATTCCTTAATCTTAAGTAGTGTAGAGCTAATCTTTCTTTTTATTTTAATAATTTTCATAAAGTTTACCACTTGTTATAATACTAATCTTTACCCAAAAAAGTTGGATGCTATTAAGCACTTGCTTATTTATTATGAGAAACTGTCATTTTAATTCCTCATTTTTAATAGGTAGCTGCTAATAATTAGAAGCTTGTTTCACCTTTCACGCCTGCCCGCTGTCTTTTTAGCGGGTTTGTTCAACCGTTCTCTAACCACCAACAACCAATCACATACTCATTCGTCCATGCAAGCCCAAACTTCCTACTCCCTACTTATTACTCACTTCTCACGGTTTTCCCCTTTCACGCTTGGCATTTGACTTTTCACATAATTCCCAAACACTCTCTTATAATTTTCATCCCGGTCCAATTTTTATTTTTTACTTCAAGTTTAATAATGTGGTAATTTTTTCTTTTACAAACTCAGATGCTTTAATCGCCGCAAGCGCTTCTTCTTTGGTAACTTCTTCGTCTACGCCTGGGTAACGTGTAGCAATTGCATACGAGGTCAACATTTCTGCTTCTTTAAACTCATTTATGGATAAAATTCATGCACCAATTTCCAATAGCCTTGTTATACTGTGTGTATAAGGAAAATCTATTTGATGAAATACCAAAAAAGCTTTTAAGTATTTTTCGGCGCATTGCTGTGCATGATATGCTGTCAATCTGAAAGGACAACCGCTTTCCATGGTTAAGCTATGCTTTGCAAGGCGTAAATCTTCTTCTGCATAATTGATCCATTTCTTTACTTTTATCATAACATCCTTGCTAAGAGCCATAAATAACCACGCCCTCTTTGTAAGCATAACGTGCAATAGTACCGGCAATCAATTTATCTTTCTCGAATTCATTAGAAGAAAGTATTATAATATCACGAGCATAATTTAATCCTCTTAAGGCTCTATCCATCTCAACCATCAACTTTCTTCTGTTGCCTTTGGGCTCTGTAATCACGAGCAAATCAACGTCGCTGTTTTTATCCGTATCCATCCTTGCCTGAGAGCCAAATAAAATAACTTTTTCGGGATTAAATCCTTCGATTAGCTTTTCTTTTATGAACTCTATTTCTTTTATACTTAACATAAATTTTATAAAATCTCTGCTTTAATTTAATCAATATTCATTTAATGCTGGTGTTTACTCGGCTGTCACCAACCATTTCGTGACAGAAATAGTTTCAATTATGGTATGGAACGTAACTGCAGTCGGCGGCACTCTAAACTCCCCAACAATCGACTTTTCACCTTTCACGTTTGACGTCTGCCCGCATCCAGTTGGGCGAGAAGTACGTTTTTTGCTGCTTCATGAGGCAATTCAACAATTAAACAATTCAACGGTTAAACAGTTAAACAATTCCTCGCCTCGCTAGACGGGCGTCCCCATTCTCTATATCGGGATCTCAATTCCCAATTGCCTTCCCCAGAGAATTCATTTGTCGAGTGAAAATTAGGTTTATTTGGTGAACTGTTAATTTGTGAAACTGCTGAATTGATAATTACGCAGAGAATTTAATTTATTTGAAATTTCTTCAATCTTTTCTCTTAGCTTAAATAATTGCTTTTCATCAATGTAATCTAATTCTTTGGATATTATTAACTGACATAATAATTCCATCAATGAGCCATATGAAATCTGTGTAAAATGTGCTTTGTCTTTATTGGAAATCCTACTGGAGCCCTCTGATAAATTCGATGAAACCGAAATTGCTGATCTTCTTAATTGGCTTACCAAACCAAACTTCTCTTCATCTGGATAATTTTTAGTCACTTTATAAATATCTTTAACAAGCTCAACAGACAACTTCCAAACATCCAATTTTTCAAAAGAAAACTCGTAATTTTTTTGATCCGTTTTATTATTCATATTCCTTTTACGATTCAACGGTTAAACAATTCAACGATTCCACCATTCCACAATTACACGATTCCACAACTCAACTAATAACCTTTCCTCAACATTCTTATTTATTTCTGTTTTCTGACTTCTTCTTATCGCTGACCTTCGCTCCCAATTTATCATTTATAATTTATCATTTATAATTTCCAATTTATCCTTCCTCTCGTCACTCTGAGCATCACGAAGAGTCTCATCTTTCCTTCTTTCAATAATTCTCTAATAGCTTTTGCGATGTTATTTTATCTAATTCTTTTAATGCTTCGCCGATATTTATAAACTGCATGCAGATGCTGTCCAATTTTTCAAGTCCATCATCATCCTTAAGAAAATCATCAAAGGATTTTATTTCATGGCTTCTCTTTAATATTATACCAATTGACCACGCCGCATTATTTAGGATTTCTAGAACTAATTCTTTATCGTATGTATAAGACATCTTTTTGGATTCTGTTTTTTAGCAATCTGTTCATGCTTTTTCTCATTCTAATAATATCTACATCTTTTTTAAATATTTCTTGAAGGTAACTTTTTAGTGATGAAATAACAAAAAGATCAGCCTTGTGTATTTCAACTACAATGTCTATGTCACTTTCGGCATTTTCTTCGTGACGGGCATAACTACCGAATAAACCAATATTAACCACACCAAATTTGTTTTGTAATTCAGTCTTATGTCTTTCCAGCACCAATTTTATATCATTTCTGTCCATTGTGTTATAATTTTGTTTGAAAAAATAGTTATGTAAATTAGAATAGAGAGTTGGAAAAATGAAGACAAAAGCAATTATATACTACAATGTAACGAACTCCAAAAGATTTTATAGCCCACTCATTTTTCAAGTTTCACCTTTCACGCCTGCCCGCTGTCTTTTTAGCGGGTTAGTCGTTTCACCTTTCACGTCCATTATATCACGGTTGACTTAGCTCTCCCACCAATGCCATATTCGTTCCAATGCCAATTGACCAATGATATATTTTTTCTGATGACATCATTCAACACAGAACCTTAACCTTCATACTACCTACTCCCCACTAAATACTTCTATTTCCTCCACAACACTGTCATAGTTGTTAGTTAGGGTTTAGCGATTTGGGATTAGATTCAATAAAATGTTTGTTACGTAACGAACTAATCAATCCATTTATCATTTTACCAACATCGTCAAGTTCTTTTTTAAGTTCGTCGTATTCTGTGATAGAAATATATCTTAAATCTTTAGAGAGTAAAACCAAGTATTTTACTTCGCTGACAGAACCTCTCGCAATTATTAAAAAATGGATATAATCCTTATTCGTATATCTGCCAAATCCCTCCGAAATATTAGTTGGTATGGAAACAACAGCTCTAACAAGCTGATCAATAATTCTGTACTTTTCTTCTTTGGGAAATTTTTCTAATAACTTATAAGTGATCAGAACAATATTATGAGCTTTTTTCCAAACCACTAAGTCTTCAAATGATTTAATGCCATTTTTCACAGATTTTTTTTACCCACTAATCCCTAATCCCAAATACCAAGTCCCTAACACCACAACACCGTCAACACACTGCCATACTTCCTCATCGCAAAGTCTATCTCATTCAGATATCCATCGCTATCTCCAAACCAATCTGCAGCATTTACAGTTACGGTCTCGTCGAGAGAATCTAAATAACCGGTTTTCTCTTTCACAAACTGTTTGTATCCACATTTTCTAATTCTCTGGTTTTTAATATAAT
>JAKAMS010000005.1 GCA_021812745.1 Bacteroidota bacterium
TATGTTCTTTAGGAAAGTCATCGCCGACTATTCCTACAATTTCTACCGGACCGGTAAAATAACTGGCAGCAAGAGCAATGTATGTTGTTGAACCTCCTAATGCATTTTTTACTTTATCAAATGGCGTCTCGATATCATCGAGCCCGATTGAACCAACAATTAAAAGTCCCAATGTTTCCTCAAAGAATTATTATGAAATATTGTAAAGAAATATAAAGAATTAGACACGATTTTCACGATTGCTTAAAGAGAAATTTCTACAAAATTCAGAAAGTTAATTTGGTTTGTAAAATACTCATAAATGATTTCTACAGATTTTTTCTGCCCGGGCCAAGCTAACAATTTCAATGTTTCATCTAATCCAGCCCATTTGAATTGCGAATGTTCATTAGAAATTATGACCTCTGCTTCATCAGCGACCAAAGTCGTGAATACTGGTATCATACATATTTCGTCTTGAGTTAAAGAATAGAATGAATTTACATTTGGGACAATCCAAAATTTTTCCGGAGTCAATCCCGTTTCTTCTTTAATTTCTCTTAAAGCAGTTTGATATGCAATTTCGTTTGCATCAATAGAGCCTGAAACCATTTGCCACAATCCAGGATAAATTTCAGTTTCAGCTCTTTTTAGAAGAAGAAATTCAATATCATTTCCTTTTTTTCTAAAAATATGTGCTTCAATTAAAGGTGATGTTACATTCATAAATCCTCGGTCATTTATTATTATGGATTTTGTTAAAAATATGCTTTTGCTTCAGCTCTCATAGTTTGTATAACCTTACTAGCACCTTGTATCCGCGCATCATAGCTGAATGATAATTGGACTAAGCTTGAAATACGGTAATCAAAAAACGCACGCCAAAAATAATTTTTTCCAATTACATTACCTCTTGTCATCTCAAAAGGCAGATTAAAAGAGTTTGATGATGAAATTAATTCAGTCCTTTCTGCTTCAACACGTAACCGTCCTAAATTTGTAAATGAAATGTTCACGTGTAATGTGAAAGAATTCATATCTATTGAAGTTGGAATACTCGGAAAATCATCTTGGCTTCTTGCCGCTTCAATTTTGAACCCAACTTCAATATCACGCTGTGGACGATATGAGAAATCAGAAGTTATATCATTTCTTCTGACCAGGCGCGCCCTATTTGTTGTTGCCGGCGACAACAAATTATCTATCTGATTTATAAACTCAGTTTGATTACTTATCTCTTCAACCATTTTGAATTTGATGCGAAACCCGCGCTCTCGGAAAAATCCATTCTCAATTCCTCCGCTAAATTGATTAAGCGATTTCCTTTGTGTGAATCTTAATCTGAAAGATAGTTCATTACTATTCTGGAAGAGATTAATATCGTGTTGAAATAGTTGCGAACCTTGAATAGTTGTAGAATCATTTAAGAATTTTGAAAAGTGAAGAAGGTAAATATCCCTTGTTTGCGGATCTTTACTATTTTCTTCAATACGAAAAGATGTTTCTGTGGAAATTGGTTTTAGTATTTCCGACCAAACGCTTTCACTTTTTAAAGCCCTGTTGAAATCAATTTTCAACCGTGTATTTGTCTTTAATGCAATTACCGGAAATAATTTTTCGGTTGGAACCGTTATCATTATATATTCACCATCAAAAGCAGTAATCTGAAATTCATTCTCTTCTTGAATCCCGTTATTGTTTAGATCACCAAGATAAATATAGTTCCCTGTTCCTTTTGGAACTTTGACAAATACTCTCTCGAATTTAGCTGACTGTTCTGTTGATGCCTGATAATAAATATCTCCCGAGATAAACCCGTCCCATAGATTAATTCGGCTTTGCGAGAGCAATAAAACTGTTTCATTGTCTCCAAAACCATTAATCTTAAAATCCTCGGTATATTTTTTATTGCGGAAAGTCATTGCTAGAGACGATGAGAATTCTTTGAGTCCCCGATAATTTATTTGTAATTGCTTTGTCGTTGCAACAGACTGTTTTTCAAGTTGTCCATTCAAAGGGAATGATTCGTCTCTCAAAGAGTAACTGAATTTAGCGTTCAATACTGATGAAAAACTCAAATCAATATAAGGAGCTGCTTCGAAGTATTTTAGACTTGAGGATAACAAACTATCGCTTAAAGATGATTTTTCTTCTTTATCTTCATATAAAAATTCAATACCGGGTTTGAACGATCCGAATGTATAAAACGCTTTAGAGTTTTGCCGCAGCCAATTTGATTTAATCGTGCTGTTGGTAGAATTAACATAGTCAATAGTGTAATCAATATGATAGTTTTGTTTATCTCCATAATTCAATTGAGAAAAAATCCGGTCAGAAAGAAAATTGGTTCCTTGTTTCAAATAACCGTACTTGGTGTTAAGTGATAAGTCTTGAATTGGCAAGTAATTTAAAGATAACTCCCTAAGCGTCTGATCTTCTGAACCTTGCAAGGGTAAGTTATAATTACGGTTGAATTCAACATCGTTTATTCTATCAAGAGAAGAAAATCTTCCCTGGATAAATCTATCTTTAAAACTAAGACCAATTTTACCTAAAGAGGTATTTCCTAATTTTACTTCTCTTTGATTTATCTCAAAAAATATTTTACGAGCGTAACCAAGGTTAGTATCGTCGCCAAAAGTAGAGAACTTATTCCTATCCCAACTGCTTCCAGTAAGTTCAGCAGAAAGATTAATTCCATCCATTATATTTGCTGTTACTGAAATATTCCCAAGTTGTTTCTGCTCAGGCATTGGCAAATAAATTAACGGCATATAAGAACCATTTTTAATCCCAGTAAAACGGTAGTTACCCAAACTCTCTTTTGTATAATCACCGTTGCCCTCTCCTACATAACTGAACGTCACATTATAAATCGAAGAAAGCGAACCGGGCGAATATTTATAATAGCTATATTGCTGCGAATTAATAAGCGTATCAATTTTTGAATAGATGCCATGAACTTTGCCTGTTGAATCCGGCGGTGCAAGAACAACACCTGATCTTGTCGCCGCATTTCTATCATTGCCTGCTTGCTTTAGAATATTTAGATCACTTTCACTAAAGGAATATTCTATAGGACTATTTTCATCATCTCCTTCTCGAAAATAACCAAGGTCAATTTTCACCTTATCATCTAATAATTTTGTGGAAAAATCCGCTCCGAAGAAATTCCTTTTAAAATTCTGATCTGTATATTCGAAATCAACAGAAATTCTGCTTGCAGAAGTAATCAATCTTCTGGCTGTGAAAGTGATTTCAGAATTAGAATAATCAATTATATAATCGTTATTCTCGCCTCGTTTCATCTGCTCGCCGTCAATGTAAACGCGTTCACTGCCGGCAATAATTATTATCTCTCTCTCATTATTTATGCCGCTTAAACGGTATGGACCTTGATTTCCATCTAATCCAGTAAATTGATTTGTATTAAACTTTCCCCGCGAACCGGCAATCGCAATTGTTCCACTTGATGCACCGTAAAATACTTCCCCTTTTAACCCTTGTAATTTTCTAGTGAGCTGAGAGAATTCATTATCTCTCAAATTCAATTCATAGTCTCCAAATGTACCTACTGCATTTTTATGTCTGAGTTCAATAAAAACTTTATCAAGTTCATCAAGTGTTTCAGTGTTCCCTTCCGGCTGAATAGGAGTGTTTTCGTCTGTAAGCGCCGCCACAAGATCAATATCTTCCGAAAGCTTGCCTGATAGTTGCAGCCGTAATCCGCTATTCAAAGTAAAATCTCTATTGGTGCCAATAGTAAATCCGCGAATGATTGCACCGCTCTTATGTAAATCTTTTCCAAAAATAGATTCGGATGTTAATGGCTCAGCAACTTTTTTTGCTGTTCTGATGGTATCTAAATATTTATCATTATACTCGACAACAAGAGTTCTTCTTTTGTACTCTTTTTGTAAACTTAGCCTAACAGTTTGGTAAGTGACGAAAAGTGTATCGAGCAATGAATAGGTAATTTTTGGCGAAAGCGAAAAAATTCCGGTAGAGAAATTAAATTCATATTCACTTCTATCCAGAATTTTACCTTTTAATACAATGTTTTCTGTAAGAGGAATAATATTGAGAGAAGAGATTTTGTAAATATTAGTGGAATTAATTGAAATTGTATCTCTGACCAAAGTTGTTCTATGAATCTGCGGGAAAATAAACGTTGGGAAGAAAAGAATAAATAAAATATATACGCGGTTCAGAGGTATCTTCTTCAAAAAATTAGCTTTAATAAATTTTGTAGAATAAATCTAAACCGATACTCCATTTAATTCAACATACAATTAATTTATTCGTAACGTAAAGCTTCTATGGGATCTAAATTGGAAGCTTTCACAGCCGGATATACTCCGAATACAACCCCGACAAATGTAGTTAGTAATAAACCGATGATAATCCATTCAATAGGAAGAACAATGGCAACGCCAAGTTGTAATGCGACCAAATTTCCTCCTAGAACACCCAGGAAAATGCCTATCAAACCGCCGAACCAGCTAAGAGAAACTGCCTCAACAACAAATTGAGTAAGGATTGTTTTCTTCTTTGCGCCAATTGCTTTACGAATTCCTATTTCTCTTGTTCGTTCCGTTACACTGACGAGCATAATATTCATAATTCCAATGCCCGCGGCCAGAAGAGCTATAAATGCAATTACTGCTGCACCAAGCTTAAAATATTTAGTGAGATCGTTAAACTGCTGAATAAGTTGTTCATTGGTTACAATCTCAAAATCGTTTTCTGCTCCGCTTGGGACTTTTCTAATTTTTCTCATAGCACCTATGACTTCATCCATCGTTTTATCAATAAGTTCTTTGTTCTTGCACATTACAACTATAGATGCACTTCTTTCTGTTCCAAATATTTTTTCAAATGTACCGAGCGGTATTGCAACAAAATTGTCCTGCGACTGACCGAATATAGAGCCCCGTTTTTCAAAGACACCTGCAACATCAAAATTGAAATTATCTATTTTAAGTTCCTGCCCTATTGGTGAAACATTTTTAAATAATTTTTCTGCGATATCAGTTCCTATTACAACTGTCGGACGGGAATAATCATAATCGGCTTTGGATAAATTTCTGCCTTCCCCGATTTTTAGATCTCTAGCAATGAAAAGATCCTGATTTACACCGGCAATACCAACATTAGGATTGGTTTTGATATTGTTATATTTTAATGTTCTTCCGCCTCTACTAACAGAAACTCCAACAGCAACAGGAAGATTTGTTATTTCTTTCAGCTTCTCTGCTTCTTTTACTGTTATATTTTTCCGGTTATGGTTACGTCCTCTATCGTGAGGACCAAGCTGAATCGCGGGCCATTTACTAACTATGAAATTATTTGAGCCGATCGAATTGAAAATATCTTCAAAGCTCTGCTGGATTGCGCCAATAGCAGTCATTACAATTATAATAGAAAAAAGTCCGACCGTTATACCAAGTAACGTAAGCGAGGAACGAAGCTTGTTCGCAATAATAGAACTGAGTGCGAGTTTTATACTTTCAAAAATTTGCATAATTCTTACTCATATCGTAATGAATCAACCGGGTTGAGTCTCGATGCTTTCCATGCAGGCAAAAAGCCAGAGATAATTCCAACCATTGCAGAAATAAATAAAGCTAATAGAACAACATTAAGAGGCATAGCAGTAGGTAAAAATTGATTAATGATAAGACTAAGTGGAAATGAAATCATTAAACCGATAATTCCGCCCATTAGGCAAAGTATAGCCGACTCTGCTAAAAATTGAAGCAGGATTGACCATGTTTTTGCACCAATGGCTTTTCTCACACCAATCTCTCTCGTCCTTTCTGTAACGGATACAAACATGATATTCATGATTCCGATTGCACCCACGAACAATGAAAGAGCTGTAATAACAATTCCGGCTATTGCAACAATTCCAATTGTCTTATCATACATATCTTTCAATGCTTCTTGCTGATTGATTGCAAAGTCGTCCGGTTTATTGAATGGGACTTTTCTTATCACTCGCATTGCTGCAATAATCTCTTCTTTGGCATCCGGAATTTTATCTACATCGCCAATCTTAATGTCTATTCTTAATCTCTGATGCCTATTGCTGATCACAGTTTCAAAAGTTTTTAACGGCATGATTACCTGACCATCCATACTGAATGAACCCATCATACCACTTCCCTGTTTTTCTAAAACACCTATAACCTGCATCGGTATGTTATTAATTTTTATCATATTATTTATAGGGCTTTCAGAAGGGAAAAGTTCATTCGCAATATCTTTTCCAATTACACAAACTCTTCTTCCTGAACGTACATCAAGCTCAGTTAAAAATCTACCTTGTTCGGGATTTACATTTCCGGTTTTCTGATACTCTTCTGTTGTACCATAAACAAGCGTTGCCTGAACAGATTTTTCTTTTCGTTTGATTGTGGCTCCAAAGCTGCTTTTGCTCGGTGCCATTGCCTCATAATTCTTCAGCACACTGCGTAATTTTTCATACTGTTCATACGTAATATCTTTTCTATTACGAAATTGACTCCAGTCACCCATTGCAAACCAAGGATACTTATCAACATACAAAACATCACTTCCAAAAGAAGATATGCTTGAAATGAATGCTTCTCTTAGACCTACCATTGCGGTAGACATTGTAGTAACTGCAACTATACCAATGATAATTCCAAGTGTAGTTAAAACTGAGCGAAGTTTGTTCGCGCGAATTGCTGTAAAAGCAATTAGAAGGATTTCCCGAAATTCGACAATAAAAATTTTCATACAGTAAAATATTCAATATGAGGATAGAAATGCAATTATAAAAAAATAAAAAAAGTCTTTCGAAACAATAAGTCCTTTTTAAAAAAAATAAATTAATTACTACTCATAGCGCAGTGCTTCAATTGGATCTAAGTTGGATGCTTTATATGCCGGGTATGTACCAAATATTACACCGATAATAACGCAAAGTAAAACGCCTATAATGACCCAGTCTATTGGTATAACAGCTGAAGCCTTTAAGAGTGATCCGGCAATATTCCCAATGACAATGCCAAGGATTATTCCTAATATTCCGCCCATCAGACAGAGCGTAACAGCTTCAGTTAAAAACTGAATAAGTATGTTAAACTTTTTTGCACCTACTGCTTTCCTAATACCAATTTCACGAGTCCTTTCGGTAACAGATACAAGCATAATATTCATTATTCCAACGCCTGCGGCAAGCAGAGCAATCGCAGCAATAACAACCGAACCGATTCGTACTCCTGCAGTAATATTGTTAATTTGTGTGAGCATTGATTCGTTAGAAAATATTTCGAAGTTATCCGGCTTCCCCGACGGTACTTTTCTTATAGTTCTAAGATATCCGGAAGCTAGATCAATAAGTTCGTTATAAGAATCTTTATCATGTCCCATAACAGTTATGTTAATGCTTCTTGAATGTTTTCCGTAAAAATTTTGGAAAGTAGTTATTGGTATTACTGCAAAGTTATCCTGGCTCTGTCCAAAAGCTCCACCTTGTGCTTCGAGCACTCCAATTATTTTTAGCTTGTGTCCATCCATAGTTACAATCTGACCAACAGCACTAAAATTTGGGAATAATTTTTTAGCAATATCAGCACCAATAACAACGTAATTTTCATACCGCTGAACATCGCGATCATTGAAAGCACGTCCATCTTCAACTGTCCATTTATTATTTGGGAATGCTTCGGGCGTTGTTCCGGCAATTTGATTATTAGGGTTTGTTTCCCGGTTGCCAACTTTAAATAATTTACCAAATACCCATTGCTCTGCGCCAACATATTTGGCTTCCACAAGTTTCTCTTTCAACTGATAATATTCTTCAAGAGTAATATCCGGACGGTTCCTAAAACTTGCACGATCGTTTGGACCATTATTGAAGACGGGGAATTTCTGAATCTGAAATGTATTCTGTCCGAGCATAGATACACCTTCTTGAATGCTTTTCTGTAACATTTCGATTATAGTGCTGATAGCAATTATGGAAAATATACCTACTACAATGCCTAAGATTGTAAGTGACGAACGGAGCTTGTTTGTACGGAGAGAAGCAAGAGCAACTTTAATGACTTCCAAAATTCTCATTAGACTTACCTCCATGCTTATTTAATTTATAAAATTAAATAACGGCTCTAATATAAAGCCGTTATCACAGCATGATCGGGGAATGGAGAGAATATTTTATTCGTAGCGGAGAGCTTCTATTGGGTCAAGGCTCGATGCTTTGTAAGCGGGGTACGTTCCGAAACTAACTCCAATTAAAACACATAGCATAACACCGATAATGACCCAGTCAATTGGAATAACAGCCGATGCTTTTAAGAAAGAGCCAGCCAGATTGCCTACCAAAACACCAAGTATTATTCCCGCAATACCACCTATTAAACTAAGCGTAACAGATTCTGCCAGGAATTGAAAAAGTATATTTTGCTTTTTAGCACCAATTGCTTTTCTAATACCAATTTCGCGCGTTCTTTCTGTAACTGAAACCAACATGATATTCATAATCCCAACACCAGCGGCAAGTAAAGCTATTGCACCAATAACTATAGAACCAATACGCACTCCAGAGGTTATATCATTTATCTGAGTTAGCATTTGTTCGTTTGATCTGAAATCAAAATTATTTTCTTCACCAGCTTTTAGACCGCGGATGGTTCTGAAATAACCTTCCGCTACTTCCATTACATCGTTGTAAGATTCTTTATCTTTTGTCATTACTGTTATATTGATACTGTTATTTCTTTTACCATAAAAATTCTGATAAGTGGTAATGGGAAGAATGGCAAAATTATCCTGGCTCTGACCAAACACTGCTCCTTGAGCTTCAAGAACACCAATCACTTTCAATTTATGCCCATCCATAGTAACCACTTGATCAACTGCGCTCATATTCGGAAAAAGTTTTTTAGCTACATCGGCGCCAAGAATAATATAATTTTCATAACGCTGAATATCTCTATCGCTGAAACCGCGACCATCATCAATAACCCATTTATTGTTTGGAAACGCCTCTATAGTACATCCCGATACTTGAACATTTGGATTGGTTGCTTTATTACCGACTTTAATTTGTTTTCCGAAATTCCATTGTTCTGCTCCAACGGATTTTGCTTCAACAAGTTTTTCTTTTAATCGGTAATACTCATCTAATGTAATATCCGGACGGTTTCTAAATTTTGCCCTTTCTGCCGGTCCGCCAGTATTAATTGCCGGAAATTTTTGTATCTGAAAAGTATTCTGACCAAGTTGAGAAATTCCATCAGCGATACTCTTCTGCAGCATTTCGATTACTGTGCTAATTGTAATGATGGAAAATATTCCGACTATAATACCTAAAATAGTTAGCAAAGAACGCAATCTATTTGTACGTAATGATGTGAATGCTACTTTTATTACTTCAATAATTTTCATTATTCATACCTCAGAGCTTCAACAGGATCTAATTTAGCCGCAGTGTAAGCCGGCGCAAACCCGGAGAGAACCCCCGTTAAAATTGATATTACAATTGCTAGAATAAACGCGTCTGCCTGAACAGATGTAGGTAAAAATTGATTGATTATCAAACTTAGTATTATCGCTATTACTAAACCGATCATGCCGCCAATCAAACAAATAATGGCGGATTCGGTTATAAACTGTCCTAAGATTGATCTTCTTTTAGCACCGATAGCTTTGCGAATTCCAATTTCTCGAGTTCTTTCTTTTACTGAAACAAACATGATATTCATAATACCTATCGCACCAACAAATAGCGACAAACCTGTAATGAACAGTCCGGCAATTTGTATTACACCTACAGTTTGATTTATTGTTTTCAATAATGCTTCTTGCTGATTAATCGAGAAGTCATTTTCCTCATTGTATTTTAGTCCTCGCACTCTTCTCATAATTCCAACTGCTTCTTCTTTTACTGCATCAACCATTTGACTGTTTGGAGCCCGTACGTTAAAAGTGACACTTCTAAAATTTTGGCTTTGGAAATATTTGAATACATTCTGTATAGGTATGAATGCTTGATTATCAGGATTAAAATTTCCCATTACCCAACTGCCTTGCTCTGCCAATACACCAATGACTTTGAACTTGTGCCCTTTTATTTTTACTTCGCTTTCAATAGCCCCGCCAAGCGGAAATAATTTCTTCGCTACTTCACTGCCAAGTACACAAACTTCCCTACCTCCATTGCTCTCAATTTCGTTGAAAAACCTACCTTCACTAAAATTAAGATTGGTTGTATTGATATACTCGTCTGTTGTTCCTTGAATCATAATAAATTCAACAGAATGTTCTTTGTGCTTAATTGTTTGATTAGACCAAACTGTTGGCGCAGATGCAGCCGGAAGTTTGGCTAGTTCTTTATACTTTTTATAATCGGCTAAAGTTATGTTGCGACGGTTGCGCATTTGCCAAAATGGTATATCATTGTTAAACCATTCCCATTTATCAATATAAAGATTATCTGAACCGAGAGATGCTACACCCGTTTGGAAAGCATTATCAATTCCTTTAATAGCTGTAGACATTAAAACAACCGAAGCAATTCCAATCACAATACCAAGCGTTGTCAAAACCGCTCTTACTTTATTAGCCCTAATTGCCCTTAGAGAAATTAGCAGCCCTTCTTTCAATTCAAATAAATAATTTTTCATTTTACTACCTTATGATTTAGATGCGCCATTTTTCTTAGGCACATACCTCTTAGTAACCGGTTCATCTCTCTCAATAAGACCATCTCTTAACCTTATTATTCTTGCCGCATGTTCAGCAATGTATTCTTCATGCGTAACAAGTATAATTGTGTTGCCTTGTTCATAGATTTCGTTAAAGAGTGCCATAATATCTTCGCCGGTTTTTGTATCCAAGTTACCGGTTGGTTCATCTGCAAGAATAATTGCGGGAGCTGTTACAAGAGCCCTGGCAATTGCAACACGCTGTCTTTGCCCTCCGGATAGTTCATTGGGTTTGTGATGAATTCGGTCAGATAATCCAACATGTTCTAATGCAAGTCGTGCTCGTTCTTTTCTATCGGAAGAAGAAACACCGGCATAGATCATCGGCAACTCAACATTATGCAAAGCGTCAGACCTTGGGAGCAAATTGAAAGTTTGAAATACAAAACCAATTTCTTTATTTCTAATTGCAGCGAGTTCATTATCATTCATTTGACTAACATTCGTCCCCTTAAAATCATAAAGTCCTTTTGTCGGTGTATCCAAACAACCGAGTATGTTCATTAGTGTTGATTTACCGGAACCGGACGGGCCCATGATTGCAACATATTCATTCTTGTCTATCTTAAGAGAAACATCTCTAAGAGCGTGCACTTCTTCACTGCCGACCTGATAAATTTTTGCTATATGTTCAATATTAATGATGTTCATTTTAGTTCCGTTCTTTGTGATTTACTTTTTCTCTGTTCCTGTACGTTTTGGCTGCAAAGACACTTTTGAACCATCTTCCAATTCCTTAGAAATTGCACGGTAAGGACCGCTAACAACATCTTCGTTACCTTTCAAACCGCTAACAATTTCAATATATGTGTCGTCACTAATTCCGGTTTTTACTTCGAGCATTTTAGCTTTATTATCCTGAGTAATAAAAACAACTTCTTTTGGTTTGTTGTTTCTATCTTTTTTAGCTTTTGCATCAATCGCCGCTTGATCATTAGCTTGGGATGGATCGGTCGCTATGTTTTCTTTTGCAACACGTGCCGTAACGCTTTGAATTGGAACAGACAAAACATTTTCTTTCTTTTCTGTTTGAATATCGGCATCGCAAGACATTCCAGGTCTAATTTTATTTTCCGGATTCAGAATTAAAATCTTTACTTCAAAGTTTACAACTTCGTCTTGAGTGCCCAGACCTTGCGTTATAGCGCTATTGCCAATCTGAGTTACAACCCCAGTAAAAGTTCTGTCTGTGAATGCATCAACGTGAATTTTTGCAGTATCTCCAACCGAAATTAAAACAACATCATTTTCATCCACATTAACTGTAGCTTCCATTTTACTAAGATCAGCAACGGTTAACATTTCAGTACCGGGACTGAAACCGCTTCCTAAAACTCTTTCACTAAGGTCAATATCTCTTTTGCTTATTGTACCATTCAACGGAGAGTAGACAATAGTTTTATTTAGATTTGTAACAGCATCTTTCAAAGAAGCTTCTGCTTGTACAACACCAGACTTCATTGCCTCGTAATTTCCAAGAGTTTGAAGATAAGTAGATTTTGCGGTTTCGAGTTCAGATTCACTTGCTAATTTCTTCTGTGCGAGTTCCTGAACACGTTTATAATCAGATTCAACCTTATCAAGCTGAGCTTTTGTTGCGGACAAAGAAGATTTCGATTGTGCTAATCTAGCATCCGCACTATTTTTTTGAGCTTCATAATTATCCGGTTTAATTCTAAGAAGAAGTTGACCTTTTCTAACTTCATCTCCTTCTCTAACCGGCAGATCAATTACTTCACCGGTTGCCTCAGCGCTAATTTTTACCTGATAAACAGGATTAATTTTTCCAGTAGCAGAAACAACTTGAGTAATATTTCTCTTTTCAACTTTTTCAGTTTGGACAACAACAATATCTTCTTTACTACCGCTGAATATCACCAACAGAAGCACCACAAGCAGAAGAAGTCCTAATCCGCCGAATATAAAAAGTTTCTTTTTCGATTTTTTCCCATTAGCCATTGTATTTAACTCCTTAATGTAATTTTATTCAAATTTTGAAAAGTCTAATCTTCCGAGAGAATTGTTCAATTTATCATGCTGACGGTAGAAATCATATCCAGCATTAATTTTGTTACTGAGAGCGTCTTGGTAATCTCTGCTTGCCTGAAGAACATCAAGTAACGTAGCCGAACCTAAGTTATATCGTTCTTGATTGATCTTTCTGGTCTCTTCCGCTGCAGCAACGTTCTTAGTTGCAACATCTAAACTTTTTTTAGCCGCAATTAAATCTAGATATGTTTGCTTGATCTCTATTTTGATTTGTCTTTCTAAAGCTGAAAGATCTTCTTTTGCATTCAACTCGGTAACTTTTGCAAATTGAATTTGATTTTCCGTACTGAAATTTGAAAAGATAGGAATGTTTAGTGAAAGACCAATACTCAATACTTTTCTGTTGAATAGATCGTTCGTGGTAACTGCGCTTGTTCCATAAGAATAGTTTCCACTTAATGAAGGATACAATCCGCTCTTCGCAATAGTTACTCCGCTTTGTGCAGCATTTAAATTCAACTGCTGACTTTTATAATCAAAACGATTATCTAAAGCAGAGCTAACCATAGTTTGTATATCTTCAAAATCTTTCAAATAGGTATCTGAATCAACTATTTTCTTCCCTTCGAACGGATCAACTAACGTATAATCATCTAAAACATTCAAAGCAAGGTAATTTAAAAGAGAAGCTTTGGAAGATTCATAAATATTTTGTGTCTGAATTTGAAGAAGTTCCGCATTCCCTAATTGAACTTGAGCTGTATAGACATCGGCAAGAGTAACAGAACCTAAACGGTTTCTTTCTTGAACAGTCTCATAAAGTCTTTGATAATATTTCACATTCTCTTCTCGAACGCCCAACAATTCTGCTGCATTTAAAACAATGTAGAAATAATCGGTTGTTGTAAATACTATATTTTGTTTCAACTTTACAATATTATATTCACTTGCTGATAGATTATCTTTACTCTGCGAGATTGTGGCATAATTAGCCAAGCCGTTAAAGAGAGTTACATTTCCCCCTAGATATACATTATAACTTCTATTTTCTGTTATCGAAGCTTGAGTCGTAAGTGGTATTCCTCCATAAAAAACTTGCTGTCCGCCTTTGTCATCAACTCTATTCCAATTGAAACCACTTTGAGCCGAAAGACTTGGTAATAATTCGCCATATGCATTTTTCAATTGTGCTTCATCGGAAGAAAGCCCATTCTTAGATTTAATTAGAGCTGTATTTCTCTGCAATGCAATTGATATTGCTTCTTGAAGCGTTAATTTCTTCTGTGCGAATGTCGGTAAAGCAACCATCAAGACAATGAGCAATATTGAAATTCGTTTCATCCGTTTCTCCTTTTGAGAACAAATTTAGTTTATTGTTTATTAAGACGTAGTCTACTATAAAAAAGTTACAAATTAAGAATACAAACTTGCTTAGTGATTCTTATTAATAAAGTCATCTTTTATTTTCAAAAAATACTCAAATGATTCTTCATAGTTATTTGCAATCTTACCATCGAGTATTGCTTCTTCTATAGCGGTCTTTATTTCACCAACTAATTTTGAAGGCGGTATATTGCACACTCTCATAATTTCTTCACCTCTAACAGGAGATTGAAATGCTCTAAGCTGATCTCTCTCTCTGACATCTTTAACCTTCTGCATTACAATTTCATAGTTCTCGAGATAGCGAGAAACTTTTGAAGGATTTTTGCTTGTTATATCTGCACGGCAAAGTGTAATCAAATCATCTAAATCTTCATCAGCAGAAACAATTAAACGGCGTATTGCAGAATCCGTCACTTCTTCATCCACTAAAGCTATTGGACGAAGATGAAGGCGAACTAACTTTTCTACATAATCTAATTTAGTTAAAGGGAGTTTCATGCGGTTGAAAATAGTTTTCATCATACGCGCGCCCAGCTCCTCATGTCCGTGAAAAGTCCAGCCTGTTCCCTCTACAAATCTTTTTGTTAAAGGTTTCGCAATATCATGCACAAGAGCAGCAAAGCGCAGCCAGACATCTGAACTTGATGCAGCGATATTATCAACCACTATGCAAGTATGATAAAAAACATCTTTATGATGAAAATCTTTTCTCTGTTCAACTCCGGCTAGATTGTGAATCTCCGGAGAAACAACTTTCATTACTCCGCTCTCGAACAGAAGTACCAATCCAATCGAAGGTTTTGGTGAGGCAAGAATTTTCATAAACTCATCAGTGATTCTTTCTTGCGATACGATCTTAAGCCGCTCTGCCATTAATCCGGCAGCCGCAATTACAGTATTGTCTATTGTAAAGTTTAGTTGTGAAGCAAATCTGAATGCGCGCATAATGCGAAGCGGATCATCATCAAAAGTTTTATTTGGATCTAATGGTGTGCGGATTAATTTATTCTCAATATCCACAAGACCGTTAAACGTATCTATTAAATCACCATAATTTTCTTCATTCAGAGAAACCGCAAGTGTATTAATAGTAAAATCACGGCGTTTGATATCATCATCGAGAGTACCAATTTCAACAATTGGATTTCTACTATCCCTCATGTAAGATTCTTTACGTGCACCGACAAACTCAAGAGCAGTTTCGTTAAAAACGAAATGAGCCGTTCCAAAATTCTTATAGATAGATACATTTTTTACACCGAGCGAATTTGCAAACTGTTGAGCGAACTTCGGTCCGTTACCAACAACCAGAAAATCCATTTCATTACGTGGACGTTGTAAAATAATATCCCGGACAAATCCGCCGACAAGATATAATTCCTCTGAACGCTTTTTAGCTAACGCAGATGCTTCACTTAAAAATGTATATTCTTTTAACTGATTTTTAAAATTCATTATACTTATAGAAAAATTTATTTATTTCATCTGCATTGTTCTTAAACCAGTTTATCATTCTCAGATTTTCTATAAACTGATGGTTTGAATTCTCATCTTTTTTAAAATCGAAAGTAAGAACTGCAAAGTATTGTGCTGTATTATAATCTGAATTTTTCAATGCGATTTTTGAAATTTTCATCGCAGCATAGCTAGAAACGTAATCGGTGATTTGTATTTTATTCCGTATATCCGAGATTAATTTCATAACATCTTGATTTGTCCGTTCTGCAAATCTTAATAACGATGGAATCGAAAAATATTTGATCCCATTCTCGTTTAGTCTCAACAATTGTTGATATTTAAGAGTTTCATTTTTGTGAAAAAATGATTTCAAAGAATCAATTCCATCATCAAGAATCGCTTTTCTAATCAGAACTTCATTGGTGTAATCAATGTGAGGATTCTGAATTAATAGAGAATCATAAATGGCAACTGCACCGGAGCTGTTATTAGTTTCAATAAATAAGTCTCCGAGTGTAAGTTCTAGATAAAAGAAGTACTGACTCTTCTTAAAATTAGCCAATTGTTCATTCAAAAACTTTGCTGCTTCTGAATATTTTTTTTCTTTTGAATAGCATGTAATAATTCCCATTAAAGATTGATAAGAATCGGAGTATTCATAAACCTTTTCGAAAAGTTCGAGAGCATCATTTATTTTTTTTGTATTGAATAAATTCCACGCTTCTTTGACTTCGCCTGCTGCAACACGAGGACAGAATTTCTTAAATATTGTTGTACCGCCAAAATATAGTTGAGCCTGATAATTGTTGGCATTAATCTGATATTTATTTAGGAATTCATTGTACTCTACAGCAAGAGCAGAAATATCCTTGCCATAGACCTTTGCAAAATCTGAATTACTGTAAAGCATTTTTATCTTTTCTACGCCATATTTATCCGTCAGGTATTTGATAAAAGATCCGCTATAGATATATGAGATTGATGAGTTTTTTGTAAAAAAGTTTATTCCTTTAAAAAGTTTTACAATAGGAATTTTATAACCTGACTGATAAGCTAACTTTGCCAAATAATGAACTGAATTTCCATCGTAGTTATCTTCAAAAGCCATAGCATATCCTTCTATCATTGAAGGATTAATATTTTCCGCAACTTTAAAAATGTTCTTTGCAAATTTAGCAGCTATAACATGTGCTAATTCATGTTTCAGTGTTCCTTCATAGTTGGTGAAGTTTAAGAAAATATCATTAAGCCAAGGTTTAGCAATATCAGCATTACCAGATCCAAGAAGTTCACGTTTTTGGTCTTTACCGGCAAAAATGTATGAATCAATTCTTTGCTTATCTTTATGAAGTCTTAGCTCTATTGCCAATTGGTCAAAGTAGTATTCGTGAAGTATGGCAAAAAAGAGTGCTTCTTTCTTCTTTAGAGAATCCGGGAAATGAATCTGAAAATGTTCGGTATTAATTTTTTTGTTTAGATTTTTTTCTAAACGATTTTTATCAGTGGCAAAATGTAAAGCTGGTTTCAGAAGAAAAAACGCAATAGCAATTATCAATAATGATGAGGAAATGAGAATTTTTTTAAAATATACTTTTGAAGAGATTCTCTCTGCAATTAAAACCATCATTATGAAGAATAATAGATTACATACCCGATAACCGATCAGTAATTTATCAACAGATAGATCTTCGTCGTAGATTGTGCCCGGGTAGAATCCGAATATCGGATTATAAAAATAAATTTGAGGATTAAGAAAGAATTCTACCAAAGGCGTAAGAAGAATCACAAAAAAGAGAATTAGAAAAATCCATAAAGAATATTTTCTAGTTAATGAAAAGGAATAGTATCCGGTTGCTATCCCAAAGAATAATGAAGGAATAGCAATTACTAAAAAGAATAAAACTCCATCTAATATTGGGCATTTAGAAATGAAGAAACTCGACATTAAACCAATAAGAAATGGAAAAGATAAAGCACTTAGAAAAAATATATTGTTTTGTTTAAGTAAATCGAAGAAATTTTTGAAGTGACTCTTTCTAAGTTTTATGATCGAAATTAATCCGCCGGTTAGAAAAAGCATAATTCCATTTATAGCAGCAAACTCATAGCCAAGGGTATTCGTTAATGGTAAATTTGTTAGAAAAAGGTTAACGATGATTAATGTAAGAATGTAAAACCGAGGAAAATCTAAATAAATTTCTTTATGAAAAAACTTCAACTTAGTATTCCGATGTAGTTACACGTTCAATATCGGCACCTAAAGAACGTAATTTCTCTTCAATTCGTTGGTATCCTCTATCCAGATGGTAAATTCTAAGAACTTCGGTAGTGCCCGCTGCTGCTAATCCGCCTAGGACTAATGATGCACTAGCTCTAAGATCAGTTGACATTACTTTTGCTCCTCTCAATTCCTTTACACCTTTTACAACAGCACTATTATTAATGACTTCTATGTTCGCTCCAAGCCGGTTTAATTCCGGAACATGACTAAAACGATCATGATAGATTGAATCTGTTACAGTTGATGTACCATCTGCAAGGGACATATAGGCAATCCATTGCGCTTGCATATCAGTAGGAAAACCGGGGAATACCGAAGTAGTTACATCTTGACTCTTTGGTATAATGTTTAATGCATCTACTTCTAGTAAATTATTTGTAGAGACAAAATTAACACCGCTCTGCTCGAATTTAATAAGCTCTGATTGTATATTAGATTGCTCTCGATATTCTAATTCAATTTTACTTTTTGTAATTGCCGCAGCAGTTATTAAAGTTCCTGCTTCTATCCGGTCTGATATGTTATTAATTTTGAAATGCTCTAAATTATCTACTCCTTCAATTTCAATTGTTGTTGTGCCTACACCGGAGATAATTGCTCCCATCAATTTTAAGCTCTCTGCTAAAAGAAGAATCTCCGGTTCCATAGAAGCATTAGTGATTAACGTAGTTCCTTTTGCTAAAGACGCCGCCATCATTGCATTACCGGTAGCACCAACTGATGAGACGTCGAAATGTATTTTAGCTCCATGCAGTTTCTTAGAATTGGCAATTATATAACCTTCTTCTAATTTTATCTCTGCCCCTAATTTTTTCATCGCTTCTAGATGTAAATTGATCGGTCTCGGTCCCCATGCACATCCTCCTGGCATAGATACTTTGGCGAAACCAAATCTTGCTATTAGCGGGCCTAAGACATAAACAGAAGCCCTCATTTTCTTTACATGTTCATACGGAGCTATTTGACTGGTTATTTTGGAGGAGTCGAGTACTAACTTATGATCCTTAAATGTAGATTCTACGCCAAGCTGGTTAAGAAGTTTGATCATTGTGTATATGTCATTTACTTCAGGTGTGTTTTCTATTTCATTCGATCCGCCGTTAAGAAGCGTCGCTGGCATTAACACTAAAGCAGAATTCTTAGCACCGCTTACCGATACTCTGCCGCTTAATTTTTTACCGCCGTGTATAACAAATTTATCCAAGAGTTTTCCTTACTGAATTTTCAGAATTGAACCGTTAACACCTACAATGAATACCTGCCCGTATGAGCTAATTGATAAACCGTTCATGTTCGAAAAGAAATGAGAATCAACAAGATCCCAAGTTTCGCCTTTATCTTTTGAGATCAAAATTGTACCGCGACTACCGATAATAATTGAATTATTATCAGAAATAAATTTTACTTTTTGAAATCCGCCGGCGGAATTTAGTTTTGTCTTTTCCCAACTCTTACCAAAATCAGTGGTTCTTAAAACCGTACCATCTCCGCCTACAATTAATCCGTAGCCATCTTTAGTTAAGTCAATAGATTTTAGATAATTATCCGTTATCGCGTCACCGGATTTATTCCAGCTTTCGCCACCGTTATTAGTAGTTAGTATTGTTCCATTCCAGCCAACAGCAAATCCTCTTCTTGTATCAAAGAAAGAGAGATCAAAAATTACTTCGTCTGAATTTGTGTTTACTTTGAACCAATTAACTCCTCCATTAACTGTTTTTAAGATCAAGCCTTTATTGCCCGTGATAAAGCCTGTATAATCATCTAGAAACTTAATTTTAAATAATGTATAACCTTTCTCTATTGGAATAGTTTGAAGAGAATCTAAAAATTTTGGGCTAAAATAAAGAGAAGAAGAATCACCAACTATTAAAGTTTTTCCTGTTGGGAAGATATAAACATCGCTGAGAGATTTTGAACTGTTAAGACTATTTTGATTCCATGTTTTTCCGCCGTCAACAGATGAAAGCACTAAACCGGAATCACCGACAGCAGCAGCAAATTTATCGTTAGCTACGAAGATAGAGTTAATATTTTTCAATACACCCGATTCTACTTTAACAATCTCGCTGAACTTGTTCTTTGATTCTTCGGATGCGAACAATTGTTGGATACTATATTTCCTGAATTTATCTAATTCATTGGATGATATGAGACTATTCACTTGATGATAAACAAAGTAAGACAGCCCGATTAATACTATTGTAAATCCAACAAATGCAGAGACAGCAAAAAATTTATATCTCTTGGACCGGGGCTCATTTCTCTTAAAATAACTTGTTAATTTTGCAACTTGATTATCAAGTTCCTGAACGTCTATGAACATCTCTTCGCAAGTATTATAACGGTTCTGTGGATTTTTTTCTAAAGCCTTCTGTAGAATCTTATCAACACTTTCAGGAATACCTGCCATTTTATCTGTTACTCGCGGCGGATTTTTTTTCAGATGAGCATCCATAACTTCATATTCGCTCTGAAAATCAAAGGGAGGTTCTCCAACAATCATTTCATATGCAGTGCAGCCAATCGAATAAATATCACTCCGGTTAGTTACTTCTTCGCTTCGTATCTGCTCCGGACTCATGTAATAGACAGTACCAATTTTAGATCCGGTTTTAGTCATACTATTATCAAACAATGATTTCGAAATTCCGAAATCCATTATTTTGGTAATGCCTTCTTTGTTTAAAATAATATTGGATGGTTTGATATCTCTGTGCACAAATCCTTTGGAATGCGCATAACCGATACCTAACAGCAGTTGTTTAATTATATAGATAACATCGTAAAGGTTAAATCTTCCTTGGCGCTCAATAACTTTTTCTAAACTCTCTCCTTCAACATACTCCATAACAATACCAAGAAGGTCGGAGTATTCAATAAATCCGTATACAGTAACAATGTTAGGATGAGAAAGTTTTGCTTGATTTTTTGCTTCTCGTTTGAAACGTTCTATGAAACGTTCTTTATCATTAACCTGTGAGTTCAACATCTTAATGGCAACGTATCTGTCCAACTTCGTATCGTAAGCTTTATAAATAATTCCCATGCCTCCTTTGCCAAGCACAGAAACTACTCTGTAATTATCAATTGTCTTACCTATTAGGTTTTCCATAAAAGACGCTGTTTTTTGAAATTGAATATAAGAAATTCTACTTTTTCTTTTATTGTTTTATCAAATTATGAGATTGATTTTCCATTTTTTTTGATTTCTCTAATCAATTGACTAATTTTGCAAGCCATTTGCAAACCCATGCGAGACTGGCGGAATTGGCAGACGCGCTAGACTTAGGATCTAGTATCGAGAGATGTGGGGGTTCGAGTCCCCCGTCTCGCACTAACTATATTTTACACATTATTATCGAGGCTTTTTTGGAAATAAAAGTAAACCAGCTTACAGATTCTCAGCAAGAAGTGGAAGTGAATCTGAACTATGATGAAATTCTTCATGAAATTGAAGAAGCATATAAAGAAGAAAGTAAAACGATAACCATTGATGGCTTTAGAAAAGGTAAAGCACCAATGGGAATGATCAAAAAATTTTACGGCGAAGCAATTGAATTCAAAGCCAGTGAGAAAATAGCCAATAAAAAATTTTGGGACGTGGTTGATCAAAAAGAACTAAAACCTATCAGCACTCCTCAAATGATTGACATTGACTTTGTACCCGGCACTAAACTTTTTTTTAAGGTTAAGTATGAAATAAAACCAAAACTCGAACTGAAAAATTATAAAGGGTTGCAAGTAGAAAAACCAATCTTTGTAGTTAAAGATGAAGAGGTTGAGCGGGAAATTGATTTTCTT
>JAKAMS010000246.1 GCA_021812745.1 Bacteroidota bacterium
AACACTGCCCGCAGGGCTTCATGTAACTATAACTTATGCTGAACAGGTTATTTATTTAAGGAACATAGATATGCGCTCAGCTGCTGTTCTATGTTCCAATTTCTTTATAATCATTCCAATTATGCAATATTTTAAAATAGGTGCTTGCATATCTACCTACCGCAGGCATTTCTATCATCAGCTCTGTCAGCAGTCTAACGGACTTTTTACCCCTATCCCTCTATTTAATACATGTGTGTAAATCATAGTGGTCTTAACCGATTGATGCCCCAACAATTCTTGAATTGTCCTAATATCAGCGCCATTCTCTAAAAGATGCGTAGCAAATGAATGACGGAAAGTATGCGGACTCCCCGGTTTATTCACCCCGGCATTCTTAATAGCTTCTTTGACTGCTCTCTGAATTGTAGTCTCATGCAAATGGAATCTAAAAATTAAACCGCTCTCCTTCTCCATTATAAATTTATCCGCTGGAAATACATACTGCCAGCCAAATTCTTTGCCTGCATTTGGATATTTTCTTTTGAGTGCATATGGTAAAATTGTTTCCCCTTTTCCAACTGCTAAATCCTTTTTGTGCTGTTTATATACTTCGTTCAAATGTCTTTTCAATTCCGGCTCTATTGACATCGGCAAAACGGTATGACGATCTTTTTCACCTTTACCATCACGAACTATAATCTGCTTATAATCAAAATCAATATCTTTTACCCGCAAGTTAAGGCATTCGGCTAAACGCAAACCTCCGCCGTACAAAAGAGAAACAACTAACTTTGGAGTACCTTCAAGATACTCAAATATTTTTATCACTTCTCTTTTTGAAAATACTACCGGCAAATGTTTTACTCTCGTTGAATGTTTTATATCTTCAATCCACCCTACTTCTTTCCTTAAAACATTTTTATATAGATAAAGAACTCCTTGCAATGCCTGGTTTTGGGTTGATGAAGATACATGCCTGCTCACTACCAGATAATTGATAAAATTTTTTATCTCTTCCGGTCCAAGTTTATCGGGATGTGTTTTATTATTAAAAATTATGAACTGCTTTATCCAGCTTGTGTAGCTCTCTTCTGTTTTACGGCTATAGTGGTTCGCGCGAAGTGTAATTCGGACTTGATCTAACAATTTAACTTTTGTTGAACTTATGTTCCTTTCTAATAACATCGGAATTTCCCCTTCTTCCATTTGCAACTTAAAGCAAATATTTCACTTCTACAAATACAAGGGATAAATTTTGGTCAGAGCGATTTAGTATTTCAATTCTATTGGGTTGGATTTAATTTCTGAAGTGCGATTTTAGATGCCTGCTGCTCTGCAGCTTTTTTGTTTTTACCGAAGCCGGTACCCATCAATTCTTCCCCAACAAAAACTTGAATTGTAAATTCCTTGTTGTGAGCCGGTCCTTCTTCCTTTGTTACAACATAATTGGGATTTGAAAGTTTATGAGCATGCGTAAATTCTAATAACTGTCCTTTATAATTTGTATCCACCAAAAACGAATCACCTTCTTCCAAAGGTTTTACCAGTTTACTAATTATAAATTGCTCCGCGCGTTCAAGTCCTTGATCTAAATATATTGCCCCTATTACCGCTTCAAGCGCATCGGCAAGTATGGATTGTATTCCTTCAACAGTATCTTTTAAATATTTCTGATTGTAAAGAATAAAATTCTGAAGACCAATTGATTCCGCAGCCGTGGCTAAACTTTCACGGTTAACTATAAGTGAACGTGATTTGGTTAAGAATCCTTCTTCTTCGTGCGGGTATTTATCAAAAAGATATTTTCCAACAACCAGACTAAGAACAGAATCGCCAAGATACTCGAGCCGCTCATTAGATTTTTGTAATTCAGGATGAAGATCCAGGTAGGAACTATGTGTTAACGCTTTAATAAAATATCTGGGGTTCTTAATTGAAATGTTAAGAGTGCTTTGAAGTTCGGATAATTTTTGCCGTAATTCTTTTTTGAAATAATTTTCAGTCGAGAAATCTCTTTTGTAGAAAAACTTTATTCTATCAAGAATAGACAAAAATCATCCTACAAACTTTTTGAAAAGTATAGACGCATTGTGTCCGCCAAATCCAAATGTATTGCTAATTGCGTAATTGATTTCTTTCTTAACGGCAACCTTTGGTGTATAATTTAAATCCATTGCAGGTTCAGCTTCATCATGATTAATTGTCGGCGGTATTAAACTATTATTAATAGCAAGAACCGAAGCAATGGCTTCAACAGCACCGGCTGCGCCTAATAAATGTCCCGTCATAGATTTTGTAGAGCTAACCGCAAGTTTGTAAGCGTGTTCACCAAAAACTGTCTTTATAGCTTGAGTTTCATTTTGATCATTTAATTCTGTTGATGTACCGTGCGCATTTATATAATCAACTTGATTCGGTTGAATGCCTCCGTCCCGCAAAGCTTCGCGCATGGAACGGACTGCACCTTCTCCACCCGGAGGCGGAGCTGTAACATGGTATGCATCGGCAGTTAATCCAACACCAATAATTTCACCGTAAATATTCGCACCTCTTTTTAATGCGTGCTCTAATTCCTCCAGCACAAGAGTACCGGAACCTTCACCCATTACAAAACCATTTCTATCTTTATCGAACGGTCTGGATGCTTCCATAAATCTATCGTTCCAAGTTGAAAGCGCACGGGCGGAATTAAATCCTCCAATTGCCATAGGTGTAATTGAAGCTTCTGAACCGCCGGTGAACATAATATCCGCAGAACCGCGTTCAATTAAAATAAATGCGTCCGCAATTGCGTGAGATGAAGTAGCGCATGCAGAAACAGTTGCATAATTAGGTCCTTTCAAACCATATCGTATTGAAATTTGACCCGCCGCAATATCCGGAATCATTTTAGGAACAAAGAAAGGGCTGATTCTTTTAGCTCCCCCGTTCATATAATTTGTATGTTCTTCTTCCCATGTAACCATACCGCCTATACCGCTTCCAAAAACTACGCCTGTCCGTTCTAAATTAATTTTGGACAGATCTAATTTTGAATCTTCCATAGCCATTGTAGCGGTTGCCAAAGCGTAATGCGTAAACGGGTCCATACGCCTTAGTTCTTTTTTATCAATATAAATAAGGGGATCAAAATTTCTTAGCTCACACGCAAAGTGAGTGTTAAAAGAAGATGAATCGAACTTTGTAATTTGACATGCGCCGTTTCTTCCGCTTGATAATCCTTCCCAAAATTCTTGGACATTATTACCAATTGGAGTTAATACGCCTATGCCGGTTATAACTACTCTTCTTTTACCCATCACTATTCCTTATCTATTTTTTTTGAAGGAGATTGAATTTGTTTATAAAACAAGGGCGGTCTCAAAAATAATATTACAATATTTAAATCCGCATCTGCTTTTAATCTGCCGGCACTTTTAAATGAGCCGTTTTTTTAAGCAAATTACTTTTGAGACTTCCCTGTTACTATTATTTTTATTTACCTAATTTTTCCTTCAAGTATTTTGTTGCATCGCCAACTGTAGAGATTTTTTCGGCGTCTTCATCTGGAATGGAAATATCAAAAGCGGACTCAAAACCCATAACTAATTCAACGATGTCAAGTGAGTCTGCGCCGAGATCGTTTGTGAATGAAGCTGTTGGTGTAATTTGAGATTCTTCTACACCAAGTTTATCCATAACGATTTCTTTTACTTTTGCTTCAACGTCCATTTCTGCTCCTCTTTGTGATTGAAATGATATTTAATTAATGATCTGTTTTTTACTAAAAATTGATTTACAAAAAATCTACATTACCATTCCGCCGTCAACCGTTAAAACTTGCCCGGTGATATAATCGGAATCGCTGCTGCATAAGAACAAAACTGCTTTTGCAACATCTCCCGGTTTTCCGAGCCGTTTGATTGGTACGTTGGATAAAATTGCTTCTTTTTGCTGATCGTTCATTTTATCCGTCATATCTGTTTCAATAAAACCGGGCGCAACGGCATTTACATTAATATTTCTTGATGCTAATTCTTTAGCGTTCGATTTTGTCAATCCAATTACGCCTGCTTTAGATGCAACGTAATTTGCCTGACCGGGATTTCCTACAATTCCAACAACAGAACTGATATTGACAATTTTTCCAAAGCGTTGAGATATCATCGGTTTCAAAATTGCTTTGGTATAGTTGAAAACACTTTTCAAGTTTGAGTTGATTACTAAATCAAAATCATTTTCCGACATTCTAAGCATTAAAGTATCTTTGGTTATGCCGGCATTGTTTACAAGAATATCAACACCGCCAAGTTTCTCTAGTGCGAATTTAACAGTTTCATCCGCCGCCGCAAATGAAGATGCGTCTGCCTTAAAACCAAAAACTTTTACAGATTCGTTTGATAATTCATTCTCTAGAGAACGTGCAGATTCATCCGAACTGAAATATGTGAATACAACATTACAACCGTTTGCAGCAAGTTCTTTAACTATTGCTTTACCAATACCGCGGGTTCCGCCGGTAACAATTGCTCTTTTATTAAGCAGCTTCAATTTCTGTCTCTTCTGTTTTTTGTCCGTTTAAATATTCTTCTCTGTACTTAAGTAATTCCTCAAATCCCTCTTCGCCTAAAAGATGTCTTAATTCATTCTTTGTGCAATCAAAAATAGTAGAGACTTGATTTTTCGGGATGTTACAATAATGCATCCTATCCAAATGCTCATCATCGAATGTTAACACGCCTTCAAAGATTAC
>JAKAMS010000247.1 GCA_021812745.1 Bacteroidota bacterium
GGATTGTGTCTGGTCTGCTCAAAAAGAGGGTGAAGAATTTATTTCAACAATTAAAATAAAACAGTTACAAAAAGGTTACGATATTTATAAATTTCCACTCGATATTAAATTGATTTCGGAAAAGGAAGGCGAGTCGGAAACTTCAACTACCTTTGTAAGCGGAAAGGAAGTCATTCTAAAAATTAGATGTAAATATAAACCGGCTGAATTAATTTTGGACCCTGACGGCTGGCTGTTGGCGAAAATTAATCTGTCTAAAGAAGAAAATGAAAAATGATTTCAAATAAAACTTATTACTTTATTTCTGATATTCATCTTGGTCTCCGTTCTCCGGATGTTGAGAAAGAAACCGAAAAAAAACTTGTAAAGTTTATTAATCATGCACAGGATTCATGTGATGAGTTATTTATAATAGGTGATCTTTTTGATTACTGGTTTGAATATAGACGTGTTATTCAGAAAGGATTTATAAAAACTCTTGCTTCTTTAGCGGATTTTACAGAAAGCGGCAAAAAAATTCATTACATAATTGGTAACCATGATTTCCTCCACCGGGATTTTTTCGAGAAAGAAATTGGTGCTGTTCTTTATCACGCTCCAATTAATATTACTCTGAACGGTAAAAAGTTTTTTATGGCGCACGGCGACGGTATGGTGAAGAACGATTTTGGCTACAAAATCTTAAAGAAAATTTTGCGTAATAAGTCACTGCAAAAAATATATTCACTGGTTCATCCAGATCTCGGAATCAAAATTGCGAGTGCAACCAGCAAAACAAGCCGTGATTATACCGCTAATAAAAATTACGGAACTGAAGACGGGTTATTCGAAACGGCTAAAACAAAAATAGATTCAGGATTTGATTACGTTATCTTTGGACATTCGCATGACCGTACTTTAGAAAAATATAAAGAAGGATTTTATATCAACCTTGGCTCGTGGCTAGATCAGCCGTGCTTTGGAAAATTTGTCGAATCATTCGAGATAATTGATTGGGAATAAGATGAACATCAAACAAACGCCTCTTAAGAACAAAAACAAAAAACCGAATAAAAAAACTCTAAAATATTTATTAATGGGATTTTCTGTCCTAGCTGTAGTCGCAATATTTTTACTTATGCAATACATTTTTGAAGGAATGCCTTCTCTGCAAGATCTCGAAAGTCCAAGTTCACAACTCGCAAGTAATGTCTGGACACGTGACGGTCAGTTGATCGGTTCATTTTTTAACGAGAACCGGGTTGAGGTTAGCATAGATAGTATTCCTTCGCATGTTGTTAATGCATTAATTGCTACAGAAGACAAAAATTTTTACAAGCATTGGGGTGTTGATCTCCAACGGTTCATCAAAGCAATGTTCAAAAATGTTTTTCTATTTAAGCGTGAAGGTGCCAGTACAATAACCCAGCAGCTTGCAAAAAATTTGTATAAGCTAAAGGTTAAAAAAGAATCTACGCGCGGCACTGTGATAAGAAAAATCAGAGAATGGATAACTGCGGTGCAAATTGAGAAGACCTACACCAAACGCGAAATTTTGGAAATGTACTTTAACACATCATATTTCGGGCACGGCGCTTACGGTCTTAACGTAGCCGCGCGGGTTTATTTCAACAAAAGCGTTAAAGAATTGTCGGTTTCTGATGCGGGTGTTTTGATCTCACTTCTCAAATCTTCAGTTAGATATGATCCGTTTGATAAGTATGACAATTCATTCCGTAGAAGAAATCTTGTTATGCAAAATATGGTTGACGATGGATATTTATCTGAAGAACAATTCGAGAAACTGAAACTTGAACCGATAAAACTTTCTTACAAAAAAATTGAAGAAGGAATTCACGGTGGTTTAGCCCCGCACTTTCTTGAATATATCCGCCAACAGATGATAAAACTTTCACCTAAATATGGATTTGATATTTATCAAGATGGGCTAAACATTATTACTACTCTTGACAGCCGCATGCAGAAGATTGCTAATAATGCCGCTAAAATTCATTTGGACAATTTCCAAAAACAATTTGATAAGCATTGGAGCTGGGCTAAATATTCTTCAATTCTTGCTGAGATGATTGATAAAGCCGCAAAGAATTCGTTTGAATATAAATCCGCATCAAGCCAAGATGAAAAACGTGCGGTTTATAACCGTCTGCTTAACGATGTTGCTTTTACCGACTCGGTTAAAAATGCAGAAAAAAAGATAGAACTTGGTTTTGTAGCAATGGACCCTAAGAACGGTGAAATAAGAGCTATGGTTGGCGGACGCGATCCTAAATTTTTATACGGATTAAATCACGTTACACAAATTAGAAGACAACCGGGCTCTGCATTCAAGCCTATTGTTTATTCAGTTGCAATTGATAACGGCTTATTTCCTGCTTATCCAATGATGAACAAACGTTTTATCTATAATGATGGTTCTGCAAAACCGTGGAGTCCCGAAAATTTTGACAAGTCAACCGGTGGGTTTGTAACGCTACGCGATGCTTTAAGAGAATCACTTAATATTGTAGCGGGAAGACTGATAATTGAAGATCACGCGCCTTTATGGAAGATTGGAAGATTCGCAGAAAAGATGGGAATAAAAGGTAAATTAGATTTAGTACCTTCGATTGCGCTTGGCACTTCTGTTGTCTCTCCACTAGAATTAACAAATGCTTTTGCAACTCTGGCAAATCATGGAGTATATAACGAACCGATTTCTATTTTGAGAATTGAAGATAAAGATGGGGGACTGATTGATAATTTTACATCAAGTACAAGCGAAGCAATACCTGAAGAAACTGCATACATAGTTACAAATATGCTGCAGACAGTAATTGATGCCGGCACCGGTGCATCAGCGCGCAGTGTATATAATTTCCGCAGACCGGCGGCTGGTAAAACCGGAACAACACAAGAATTTGCAGATGCTTGGTTTGTAGGTTATACTCCGCAGATTGCTGCTGGTGTTTGGGTTGGTTTTGATGACCAACGCGTTTCATTCACCGGAAATTACGGACAAGGAGCAATGGCTGCATTACCAATCTGGGCAATTTTTATGCACGATGTATATGAACAGATGAATCTTCCTCTTGAAGATTTTATTCCGCCTGCAAGCGGTAATGTTGTAACTGCAAATTTCTGTAAAGAATCTATTTATGAATTTGGAAACCCAAAGTTGGTATCTCCCGATTGCCGCACCGGAGTTGTAACAGACATTATTAATATCAAAGATATGCCTGAAAAATTTGATGCGTTTAGAGATGGTGACTTTAAGTATATAGACCGTTTTCCTTTTAAAGATACTGTTGGGCATGAGGCAAAAGAAATTAGATAAGTTTTGTTTTAGAAAGCATCGTTCTTTATTTTTGGCTTGAGCATATAATATTGAGAGAAAAATATTTCAAATCAGGTGTTGGAAAAGAGTTCTTAAAAAGTCTAAATAATAATTGCCCGGATGGCGGAATTGGTAGACGCGCTAGCTTCAGGAGCTAGTTGATGCAAGTCAGTGCAGGTTCGAGTCCTGTTCCGGGCACAAAATAATATGGTGTCGGTATTTCATTAGAATCAGCATACAAAGAAGCCATTCTCTTCACTAAGTCCCATTATGAAAATTTTCCGGTAATTTCTTTTTTTCTCCCTAAGCATCTAAAAGAACATGTAGCCGTAGTCTATAAATTCGCCCGTCAAGCGGATGATTTGGCTGATGAAGGTGAAATCAATTCAGAATTGAGAATTGAAAATTTAGAATTGTATGAAAAGCAATTTATAAAATGTATTAACAGTCAATTTGAAACTGATTTTTGGTTTGCACTTCATAATACTATTTCATTATTCAAACTCACTCCTAAATATTTTTTTGATTTATTAAGCGCATTCAAGCAAGATGTAGTTAAAACCCGTTATAAAACTTTCGACGAAATTCTCGATTATTGTGAAAGATCTGCAAATCCAGTTGGAAGGATTATTCTTGAATTTTTCAATATCAGAGATGAGGAATCTTCCAGATATTCCGACGCGGTATGTACTGCTCTGCAGCTAACAAACTTTTGTCAGGATGTTTCTATTGATATCCAAAAGGGAAGAATTTACCTGCCTTTGGATGAAATGGAAAAGTTTGGTGTTAAGGAGTTTCAGTTTGAGTTAAGAGAAAATAATACTAACTTTGAACAGCTATTGAAATATCAGGTTGATAGAACGAAACAGCTTTTTAGTGAAGGACGAAAGTTATTGCCGAGACTTCCTAAAGAATTAAAAAGGCAGATTCAAATGACAATTAGCGGCGGTGAGAAAATTTTGGAAGTTATTGAAGAGTACCATTATGATGTACTCCGTTCACGCCCGGCTCTTATTAAATTAGATTACATAAAACTATTTTTCAGAACTATTCTAAATGATTGATCAATCCAAACAAATAGCAAAAGAGAGCAAAAGCAGTTTCTATTATGCATTCTCACTCTTGGCAAAACCGAAACGCGATGCCATGAATACGGTATATGCTTTTTGCCGCAAGACTGATGATATTGTTGATGAAGGGGATGATAACGAAGAATTAAAATATGAGAGACTTCGTAAATGGAGAATTGAATTTGAGAAAGCTTTATACAGCACTTCGGATTACCAATTGTTCAATAAGCTTGCTTCAATTATCAAACAGTTCAATATTCCTATTGATCCTTTCTTTGAGTTAATCGCCGGTATGGAGATGGATTTGCAGCATAAACGTTAT
>JAKAMS010000248.1 GCA_021812745.1 Bacteroidota bacterium
TGGATTTTTAGCTACTGCTCTTATGTGGTTATACAACAGAACTTTGGTTGAAAGAAAAAAATAATAATTATAAGAGACTTCTGAAATATTCAAAAGTCATTCATGCGCGAACGGAAATCTATTAGAAATAAATTGGATTTCCGCTCCGTGAAAATGCGAATTTATTATTCAGAAAACATTTAAGATTAGTTTTTTTCCAAACTGTTTCTTAAAATGAATAGAGAAATTTTAACCCGGATATAAATATGTCAGTAGAATTATTGTCAAGAATACAATTCGCATTTACAATTGCGTTCCATTATATCTATCCTCCGCTGAGCATCGGATTAGGTGTGGCTCTTGTATTTATGGAAGGACTTTACCTCAAAACTAAAAATCCTATTTTTCAGCAGATGACTAAATTTTGGGTGCGGGTTTTTGCTTTAACATTTGCTTTGGGAGTTGCAACAGGTATAGTAATGGAGTTCGAGTTTGGCACAAACTGGGCTACATACTCAAGATATGTAGGAGATGTTTTTGGAAGCGCATTAGCAGCCGAAGGAATTTTTGCATTCTTTCTTGAATCCGGATTTTTAGCTGTACTTGTATTCGGATGGAACAAAGTTTCTCCTAAAATGCATTTCTTTTCAACAGTAATGGTTGCATTGGGCGCTACGCTGAGTGCGGTTTGGATTGTTGTTGCAAATTCATGGCAGCAAACTCCGGCAGGTTTTCATATTGTTGGCGAAGGTATTAATGCACGGGCAGAAATAACCGACTTTTGGCAAATGGTATTCAATCCATCTTCAATGGAAAGACTTTCGCATACTCTTTCGGGAGCGTGGCTCTCCGGCTCATTCTTAATCTTAAGTGTGTCAGCGTTTTATTTGTTGAAGAATAAACATACCAATTTTGCAATCAGATCATTTAAAGTCGGTTTGGGCATTGCAATTTTTGCTTCGTTGTTTCAATTGTTTACCGGACACAGTAGTGCGGTAGGTGTTAGCAAAAATCAGCCGGCAAAATTAGCAGCTTATGAAGCACACTACGATTCAAATAAAACTGCTGACTTATACTTATTTGGCTGGGTAAATGAGAAAAATCAGAAAGTAAATTTTGGAATTGCAATACCAAATTTTCTGAGCTATTTGGTTCACGGCGATTTCCAAACCCCAATAAAAGGATTGAATGCATTTAAGAAAGATGAAATTCCCCCGGTTAATTTTGTTTTTCAAACTTATCATTTAATGGTTGCAATTGGATTTACACTCATCGGCTTGAGCTTGCTTGGTCTATTTTATTTATGGCGTGGAACCCTCTTCCAAAAGAAATGGCTATTAAAAATATTTGTCTTAGCTGTACTACTTCCTCAGGCAGCAAATCAATTGGGCTGGTTTTCGGCTGAAGTCGGCAGACAACCGTGGATTGTTCAAGGGTTACTTAGAACATCGGACGCACTTTCAAAAGCTGTTGAAGCAAATCAAGTTATCTTTTCTTTAATACTTTTTTCCATAATCTACGTTCTGCTTCTTGTTTTATTTCTTTACCTTCTTAACGAAAAAATTCAACACGGTCCATTAGAAGCAGATTTAGTAACATCCGAATATGAAAAACAAAAAATGATATTCTCCAAAAACCAAAAGTGAAAAAATGGAATTCAATTTTGATCTAAATAGTATTTGGTTCATTCTGATTGGTGTTCTCTTAACCGGTTATGCAATATTAGACGGCTTCGATCTTGGTGTGGGAGCTTTGCATTTATTCATGAAGGGAGATTCTAACAGAAGAATTTTGATAAACTCAATCGGTCCTGTTTGGGACGGCAACGAAGTTTGGCTTGTAACCGGAGGCGGCGCATTATTCGCAGCATTCCCTCATGTTTACGCAACAGTATTTTCCGGTTTTTACACTGCGTTCATGATTCTTCTTTTCGTATTAATCTTCAGGGCAGTCGCAATCGAATTCAGAAGTAAACAAACGATGCAATGGTGGAGAACTGCATGGGATACAGCATTTTCTATCTCCAGCATTTTAATTGCATTTTTGATGGGTGTTGCAATTGGAAATATTATCACCGGAATTCCGGTTGGAAGTGATAAAGAATTCGCCGGAACATTTTTGGGCTTAATTACTCCCTTTACTGTTATGGTGGGAATTACAACCGTTTCTCTTTTCATGATGCACGGTGCAATTTATCTTATGATGAAAACCGAAGGCGAAGTTCAAACAATTGTAAGAACATGGACTAACAACACAATAATATTTTTTGTTATTTGCTACATCTCTACAACAATGGCAACATTAATTTATTTCCCGGAAATGGTTCAACCGTTTAAAACCCATCCTTGGTTATTCATACTTGCATTATTGAATATGCTTGCAGTAGCAAATATTCCCCGTTCAATTCATCTCGGAAAAGAATTCAAAGCATTTTTATCATCGGCTGCGAGCATAGCGGCATTATTAGCGTTATTTGCAATCGGCTTGTACCCGAATATTGTGAAGTCAACAATTGATCCGGCGTATCATTTAAATATTTATAATGCCTCCTCTTCCCAAGAGACTTTGAAAATAATGTTGATCATTGCGTTAATCGGTGTGCCGTTCGTACTTACTTATACTGTAAGCATCTATTGGATTTTTAGAGGAAAGGTAAAGATAGATTCGATGAGTTATTGAATCGTATTCGGTTCTCAAAAATTTGTGATTTACTAGTTTGGTTAAATATTTATAAAACCAATAACCAATTTATTGTCCTTGAGATCTTTTGCTCATCTCAACACGGTTAAATCCATTTAGCGCCGCAACACGGTATGCTTCCGCCATTGTAGGATAATTGAATGTACTGTTGATAAAATACATCAGCGTGTTCCCTTCTCCTTTCTGAGACATTATTGCTTGTCCGATGTGAATAATTTCCGAAGCTTCATAACCGAAGCAATGAATTCCAAGAATCTTTAAGCTCTCTCTGTGGAAAAGTATTTTCAGCATACCGACAGTTCTTCCTGTTATCTGCGCTCTTGCAAGATGACGAAAGAATGAATGTCCGACTTCATACGGAATTTTCTTTTCCGTTAATTCTCTTTCATTAAGTCCGACTGAACTAATTTCCGGGATGGTGTAGATTCCGGTAGGAATATCCGCAGTCCTTAAAGTTGTCTTTTCACCAAAGATTAAATGTCTTGCTGCAAATCTTCCTTGATCATATGCAGCGCTTGCAAGACTTGGATAGCCGATAACATCACCAACTGCAAAAATATTTGGGACAGAAGATTGATAATATTCATTTACGGGTATTGATCCTCGGGAATCAATTTTAATATCTAATTCTTCCAGCCCCATATTCTGAGTATTGCCGGTCCTTCCTTGCGCCCATAATAAATAATCACTTCTAATTTGTTTATTGGATTTAAGGAAAATTGTAACACCTTTATCGTCGGCTTCAACTTTTTCATATTCTTCGCCATGACGGACCAGAACACCGTTCTCTCGCAGGTGATATGCAAGCGCGTCAATTATTTCATCATCAAGAAAAGACAAAAGTTGATTGCGCGTATTAATCAAATTTACTTTTACACTCAAGCCCCTAAATATCGAAGCATATTCACAACCGATAACACCGGCACCGTAAATTGTTAATGTTTTAGGATTATCTTGAATTTTTAGAAGCTTGTCGCTGTCAACAATTCTTGGATGAGAAAAATCCACATCCGGCGTATGATAAGGACGCGAACCAGTTGCTATGATAAATGAATCTGCGTAGTAAGTTTTTTTTAATCCAGTTGACTCTGTAACCTCAACAGAATTTGCATTAAGGAAACGCGCTCTTCCGATAATTAGATCAACACTGTTTCTTGTGTAAAAACCATGTCTTAGCTCAACTTGGCTACTTATTACCGAGGCAGTTTGTTTTAAAAGTTCTTGGTATGTAGTGCCTTCGAATTTATTACTGTCGTATAATATCTGGCTTGCGTGTCTTAGCGCTTTACTGGGAATAGTTCCTTTATGCGTATTGCTTCCTCCTACGAGAGAAAATTCTTCGCACACAGCAACTTTTTTCCCTTCTTTAGCGCAAGTCATTGCAGCGCCTTCGCCGCCGGGACCGCTTCCAATTATTATAACATCGTATTTATTATCCATGTATTATATCCGTCAGAATTTTATATAACAACATAAAAAGCGTACTAGTTCATTCAATCGAATTTCAGAATAACAGATTTTCTTTCACGTTCAGAGAGTTTATCGGATTTATCTGTAGTCTTAAATAGATCGAATAAATTATTCACCGGTTCTTGTTTGGATGATGGCAAATCTGAATTTTGCTTGTCTTCAATTTTATTTGAAGAGGTAATGCCATCCGGTTGCAATGCTCCTTTATGCATCTGTTGCTCTATTTGCGGAATACCGAGAGCTTGCTTTAATAAGTCAATTATCTCTTCTCTCAATCCTTGCACATTGGATGCTTCAGGCGGTTTAGGCGTTGTTAAATCTTGTTTGATTATATTTTTGTCCTCAGCAATCTTTTGAACATTAGCTATCGCTTCAACTTTGGGATTGTGATCCTCAATAGCTCTCATTTTAATTTCATCTGCATTATTAGAGACTTTTTGAGCGTTCGATTCTTCTTCAATAAATGAATCATCAAAAGCAAAAATTGCGTCTGCATAGATTTTATCATTCTGGTTTTGAGCTTCAACTGCCTTTAGGTCAAAACTATAA
>JAKAMS010000249.1 GCA_021812745.1 Bacteroidota bacterium
CCAAGAATGATGTAGAAAAGAATCTCTCCATTTGTGAGAAGTGCTAGAATGAGAACCACAATTAATATTGTAAATAGAAAGAACTTATCTCTGAAATTTTTATCACGAAGTTTTGGCAACGCATTGTAACGAATTTTACTTACCATCAAGAGAGAAAGAAAGAGAACAAGAGGAATAACAATATTATTATACGGTTCAATTATTTTCCCTTCATGGTGGAAAGACAAAACAAACAATGCAACAGTAAGAGCTTGCATTGGAATTGGCAAACCTTTGAAGTCGCCCTTCGTATTCAAATCTTCAACTTGAATATTGAACCGAGCTAAGCGTAATGCGCCAAATATTAGCAATAACGAACTTAATAATATTCCCCAGCCGCCGAATTGAAAAGCGTAAGCTTTGTAAATTAAAAATGCCGGAGCAGCACCAAAACTTACAACATCGGAAAGGGAATCCAGCTCAACTCCAAAACGGCTGGAAGTTCCAAGCAGACGGGCTACAATTCCGTCCAGCATATCAAAAATGGCTGCTGCAATGATCATTATAGAAGCTCCCCGGAAATCATGTTGAGACGCAAACACGATTGAGAAGAATCCGCATAAAACATTAAACGTTGTAACAGTATTAGCAATAAATGATTTTTGAAATAAAGATTTATTCATTATTCGATCTCGAAAAGAATTGTCTCGCCTGCAGTCACTACATCACCAAGTTTAACTTTTAATTTCCAGTTAGCTGGAACAATTACATCTGAACGGCTGCCAAATTTTATCATTCCAAAACGGTTTCCCATTTTAACAGAGTCGCCAACTATCAAATCGCAAACAATTCGTCTTGCAATAAATCCGGCTACTTGAGTAAAAAAGACTTTCCCTTTACTGTTTGTAATTCCAATTTCAGTTCGTTCGTTCCGTTTATCGGCTTTTTCATGAAAAGCAACTAAGTATTCTCCGGCAACATATTTGAAATACTCTACTTTACCGTCAATAGGAATGCGGTTAACATGCACATTAAGCGGCGACATGAAGATGGAAATTTGTTTGGCGTTTTCTTTTAAGAATTCTCCTTCGTACACATCTTTTATAATAACAATCTTGCCATCAGCTGGAGAAAGCACTACATTTTTTTTATTTGGAGACGTACGTTCCGGATCCCGGAAAAAATTTAATGAAAAAAGAAAGAAAACGACTGAAAAAACTATGAGCGGGTACTTGATCCACACATTTTGAATGAACAGTGAACCAAGAATTAGTACAAGAGAAAACCCTGCACAGAATAAAAATGTATTTAGCCCATACTTTGTAATCATATAGAAAATGTTTGTGGACAATAACTATAAAACACGTCTGCTAAAGACGGTGCAAATGTAATATTTTATCTCTTCAATTTCTTGTGAAACTTTTTTTTGCTAACTTTCGCACGAACAAATCAAGAAAGAAAATCACTCATACCAACAATTCGCAAATTAAATTTAATTACGGAGGATTAATGAAATTAAATATGAACGACATGATGAAGCAAGTGCAGAAAATGCAGGCAGACATGGCAAAAGTGCAATCTGAATTAGAAAATAAAACTGTTACCGAAGAAAGCGGCGGAGGAATGGTTAAAGCAACCGCCAACGGAAAAAAGGAATTAGTTTCTCTCTCAATTGATGAAGAAATTGCAAAGAGCGGCGATAGGGAAATGTTGGAAGACCTTGTTGTTGCCGCAGTTAATAAAGCTTTACAATCAGCCGGTAAAATGGCTGAAGATGAATTGGGCAGTGTAACAAAAGGAATGCTTCCTCCCGGCATGAACATTCCGGGGTTTTAAATGCTGATAGCAGAACCGTTACAAAAAGCAATAGATGAATTAAGCAAACTCCCTTCGATAGGGAATAAAACGGCTCAGCGTCTCGCTCTTCATATTTTGAAAAGCGAATCTCAAACCGTTGATGCTTTGGTTAAGTCGCTAATTGAACTGAAAGAAAAAATTAGATTTTGTGAAGTTTGCTTTAATATCTCAACTGAAGAAAAATGTGAAATCTGCACAAGTCCCAAACGTAACCGTTCTTTGATGTGTGTTGTTGAAGATGCCAGCGATGTAATAGCAATTGAAAAGACGAATGAGTATAACGGACTGTACCATGTTCTAGGTGGTGTGTTAAATCCATTGGCTGGAGTTATGATTGATTCTCTGAAAATAAGAGAATTACTTCTTCGTCTGCAGACAAATGAAGTAAAGGAAATTATTCTTGCACTTAATCCGAATTCAGAAGGAGATGCTACTTCTGTGTACTTGATGAATACGCTAAAGAATTTACCGGTGAAAGTTTCTAGAATTGCGCGCGGACTTCCTATAGGCGGAGATCTGGAATTTGCCGATTCGGCGACGATTGGGCGCGCATTCATTGGCAGAATATCTATACAATGAAAGAGTGGTTTAAGGATTGGTTCAGTTCAGAAGAGTATTTAAACGTCTATCAACATAGAAATATTGAAGACGCTCAAAAATTATTAGAACTCATTATAAGAGAGACGGAACTAAACAAAGACGCTTCTATTCTTGATGCGGCGTGTGGAGCCGGCAGACATTCGATAAACCTCGCATTAAGAGGATTTAATGTTACAGGATTCGATTTGAGTAAGTCTCTTCTTAAAAAAGCTAAATCAGATTCTGCTCTGCAGCAAATTGAAGTAGATTTATTCTGTGCTGATATAAGAAATATATGTTTGTCCAAAAAATTTGATTTGATACTAAATTTGTTTACAAGTTTTGGTTACTTTGATAATGACGAAGAAAATTTTTGCTTTGTTAGATCAGCTTATAATTTATTGAATGAAAAATCCTATTATGTCTTAGATTTTCTGAACGCTAATTTTGTGCTAAATAATCTGGTGCCGGAAACAATTAAAGAAACTGGGAATAAAAAGGTTATTGAACGGCGGAAAATTGAGAACGGACGCATTGTAAAGGAAATAATAATTCAAAATGGAGAAAGGACAAATTCATATTTAGAATCGGTTCAATTATATCCAAAGGAAAAAATAATCTCCGAATTTGAGAAAATTGGATTTAACTTCACTAAATTATTTGGCGATTATGAAGGTTCGGTTTTTAATGAAAATAAATCTCCTAGATTGATTCTTTTTTTTAAGCGATGAAAAAAATAATATTTTTTTTGTTTTTTTTAAGTCTATCTTCATGCGATTTGCTGACTACTAGAAATGCGGAACAACCTAATACAATAGGCAACAGTAACATCCCTGCTTTTTCCAAAGAGACTTTATTCAGTAATTTCAAATCTTCGATGGAAGGAAAAAATTTAGAAAATTATATGCAATGTTTTGTGGATTCATCCTTTCTAAAAAAGAAATTCAAATATTTTGCAGTTCCTGTTTTAGTTTCGCAATATCCAGAGCTTAATAACTGGAGTATCGAATCGGAAAGACAATATTTCCAAAATTTAAAAACAAAAGTAAAAACTGGTCAGTCGGTATTTTTAACTCTTACTCCTCGTGATTCTACTCAATCTGCCGACAGCATTTTCTACCAGGTTGATTACTCGATAACTGTTTTGTCTGAGAATCAAACTATTAATGGCAAATATGCAGGTTCGGGACAATTTAAAATTTTCAGAGATTCGCGGAATCAATGGGTTATTGTAGAATGGACAGACCTTCTAAAAGATAATTCAAAAAGTTGGAGCGAACTAAAAGGTGGCCTATATTAAACGCATTCTTTTTAGCGGAATGGTCTTAATTACTCTTAATAGTTGCGTAAATCCTTTTGCGCCCAAAATTGATGATACACTCGGTCAAGCAAAAGGATTGATAAGCGATCAACTAAATGTTGACGGCGTTTTCCAAAATTTTCAGTATGCATACACATTCAAGGATACTTTAATTTATAGCCAGTTGTTAAATAAAAATTTTACTTTTAACTATAGAGATTATGATATTGGCGCTGATATTTCGTGGGGGAGAGATGAAGAAATGAAAGTCAGCAGCGGATTGTTCCAAAATTCACAGCGTTTAGATCTGGTTTGGAATAATATTAATTCAATGACGGATGATTCTTCACGTATAGTAAGGAGTTTTAATTTAACAATAACATTTAACCCGACTGATATTATTTATATTGACGGCAGAGTGGATTTAACACTCATCAAAGAAAATAATAAATGGAAAATCCTCCGTTGGGTGGATGAATCTAATTTTTAGGAATTCATGATACTATTTTATCTAAAAGAAACGGCAAGAATATTCCGGAAATCATCTTTTGCTACGATTGTTACTATTACTATAACAACAATCGCAGTTTCACTGATGACAATTTCACTTTTTCTTGTATTCAGTACAAAGACACTAAGCGATCAGATTAAAAGATCAATTGAAGTAAATGTTTATTTAGAGGATTCACTAAACCAGGCGGATATTCAAACCATTGAAAGTAGTATTAAACAAATCAGTGCTGTTCAATCTGTTCACTTTATAAGTAAAGACGATGCCGTAAAAAAATTCTTGGCAGAAACCGGCGAAGATTTCAGAAAGGTAATAGATCAAAATCCTTTGCCAAATTCGTTAGTGGTAAAATTTCAACCTCAATCTTTGGATGAAATCAACATTGAACAGTTCACAGATCAATTCAAGAAGATAAATGGCGTTACTGATGTTGTTTACGATTACAAGACTGTTCTGCGTATTCTTAATT
>JAKAMS010000250.1 GCA_021812745.1 Bacteroidota bacterium
AAACCTGGCGCGTCATACTTGTTTGTTCAAACGGATCTTTCAGCCAAATTGCATCCGGATAAACTTCCAATCGCCAGACACCGTTTTCAATTTTATCTATAAAGTATGCGCCGGTTCCATCATATTTTATTACATGCGAACTTCCAACTCCAGCAATATGAATTAATGATGAAACGTTTTTAGGAATGCTGTTGGTATTGTTTGAATAATAAAATGAAGTATCACAATTCATCTCGCTCAAATCTTCTTCATAGCTCACTCTAAATTCATTGAAAACATTATTCGCCGGATAATTGCCAAATGATTTATTTCTTGGCAAAGTATGAAATGCTTTCGCGGCAATCATTAAACTAATTGCCTTGGATGGTGTGTAAAGAAGATTCAGAAAATGAGTCGGGTATTCGGTATTGCTCCACGCAATTTGTGAAGGATCGTATGCGAACATTGATGCGAACTGCATTCCGGCTTCACGGTAACTTCTTGCCATTGCCGGATACATATAAGATGCGCCAATATCTGCCGCGTCAAATTCATAAACCATTTTGGATTTTTTGTTAAAGCCGGAAACGCTATCAGATGGGATTTTATATTTATTCACATTGATCAAATAATTTCCGGTTAACATTTTACCGTGAACCAATCCGGTTGGATACCATTGAAATGAAACTCCTTCTGCTTTGGATTTGCTCACGGCGTTTGCCTGCATCGTACTCCAGTTTTCACTTATGTTATAGAAAATCGGTTTTGTTAACCCGGCATTTCTCAGCACATCATACATTTCGTTAACATACTCTGTTACTTGCTCTTCATTGTCGGGATGTTTCGGTTCATTTATAATTTCTATTGCAATTACGGATGGTTCGTTTTTGTAAGAATATTTTGTATATGGATTAATATGGTTGATGAATTGATCTAAATATTTTTTTTGCGCCTCTCTTGCAGTGCTATTTGTAATCAGCTCAACTTTTGAATAGACCTGCGAAAAGCCGGGCGTTTCAACATCCGGTTCAGGCCAGCCGGTTGCCCACCATGCAATTGGGGTTATGATTGACTTAATTCCATTTTCAGCAAGTTTCGAAACAAGGTAGTCAAATAGGTCGAGATGCTCGTTGTTCAAAAGATTTCCGTTCCGGTCGGAGATTTCTCGATCCCAAACATGAACGCGGAAAGCATCAAAACCTAAACGAGCTATTTGAGCAACATCGAGATCTATGGCTTTCTTCAAATCAAGTCCAAGTTTCTTTTGTGCCCGGTATGAATAAGCAAAAGGAGTCGTGTAGTTAACACCAAACAAGGAAACTTCCTTATCGCTCCCCTTCCACCGCATTACTCCGTTGCCGTCAACATAAACATCGGCATAATTTTTCACTTCGTTTTGCGCAGTAGAAATTGATCCGAGCACAAACAACAACATTAAAATTTTTCTGATGGTGATCATCAGATACACTCCATTATAATTTTTGCAAAAATTTATTTTAGTAATATCATTTTACGGCTTTGAAAAAAGTCGCCGGCTTTTAACGTATAGAAATAAACACCGGATGATAATTGAGAACCTTGCCTGCCTGCAGGCAGGTTGATAATGGAGAATTGAGAATTATAAGTGCCTGCATTTTTAAATTCATCAATAAGAGTAACAATTTCTCTTCCTAAAAGATCAAATATTTTTAAAGTAATATGCCCGGCAAATGGTAACTGATAACTAATAATCGTGCTTGAATTAAATGGATTCGGGTAGTTTTGGTCTAATCGGAATGAGTCGGAAATATTATTCTCATTAGTTACACTGCCGTAATTAAATACCGAAATAGAATTCAGCATCTCACTATTAAAATCAAAGAAGGTCATATTCTCCCAGCTAGAACCAAGGTTGTTAATTGATATCCAATCCGGCGCCCAGTAGAAAAAGCCATTTCCTTTTGAGTTCGGTATATTCTGAATAATGTTCATTAGCGATTTTACAAAATCATATTGACCTTGCGTAGTTGCAGGATAACCGGTTAGCAATTGGCTTTGCAATCCAACTGAATTATTTGTGTTATCATTCCAACTTAAAGTCCAAGGATATGCCGTTTCCACAACATTTATTTCTTTATTATATCTATTGGCCAGGTTATTTACATTATATTCAAGAGAGCTTAATGCACCATCCCACCAAGAATAAAATGAAAGACCGATAATATCGAATTCTACATTCTGTGCAATCAGATGATCAAAGAAATAAACCGAGCCGCCGTTATCGCCTCCTTTATCAATGTGAATCATTATTTTAATTTGATTGGGCGCTGCAGCGTCTTTTGCGCCGGCAATCCCTTTTTTGAGAAGATCAGTAAATTTTATCCATTGATTACCTTCATTGCCGACACCATAAATTTTGCCGTCCGGCCATAGCATACCACCTTTAATTTCATTACCAATTTGAACCATATCTGGCAAAGTATTTTGATTCTTCAAAAGTGTTATAACATTTTTGGTATAATTATAAACGCTGTCTTTTAAAACTTCGAAAGATAGATTTGTCCACGCTGCTGGTTTTGTTTGTTTACCAGGATCTGCCCAAGAATCTGAATAATGAATATCGAGAAGGAATTTAAACCCTTTTGCTTTTATTCTATTCGCAAAATCTAATGTTTTTTGCAGACCGCAATAACCATCTGATGGAGAATGCCATAAACGGAGACGTACATAGTTAACTCCGTTTTCTTTGAAGATGTCCAATACATCTTTGGCGATACCATTTGTTTTATACTTTCCCCCTAAATCTTCAATTTGAGGAGTGAACGATAAATCTACTCCTCTTATGAAAGAATCGCTTTGTGAATAAAGAGATGAAAATGAAGCAAGCAAAAAGATAATTAAAGCAATCCGTCTCATTGAACTATCTCAACAACATCATTTTTTTCCATTTGTAAAATTTACTAGCTTAAATTTTTGACAAAAATATGCTAGACGCAACTTTTATACCGCACCATTTTTAAAATTCCGCAGTACTGATCTATTCCGAATTGTGTATCAATGATAAGTTAGTTTTTCCCGATTATCAAGCACCGTCAACCGACATATAAATTGCTGTTTGCAATGGAACATTCTGGATAATAGTAGGATTCTAAAATTAATCTAAGCACAAGGAATATTGATTTGAAAATAAAATTTTGATTTATGAACCATCCTAAATTTTGCATTTTTATATACACGCTTATAGGTGTGTCATTCAACTATCTGCATGAAGCATGTTGCCATAAAATCGAAAGTGGTCATACTTCTTCAATAAACTTTGCCATCAAGAATACTATCAACTATAATGCTGCCATTATTGTCAATCAAACAAAGTCTTTATAAAATTTGCCGAGTGATTTTGTAAAATTACTTCTTCCTATTTCATCTGTTCAGACCCTTTAGAAAACAGAAAGATACTTTAAAATGTTTTCTGGTTAAAATTATAGTGAACAGATTGCATTCCCGAAATGGTCAATCCGTCTTATGCGTGCGAAAAGCAGAGTGATATACATCAATTGATTATTATAATATTTTGATTTAACTTAATTTAGAATTTACCCCAACCTGAAACCAAATTTGTTTTTTAATATAGATTAATTTGCAGTTCAATAATATTTCCTATTAATCATTCAGTATGTGAGAGCTATTTTTAAAAAGGAGGAGACTAAAATGAAAAGGATATTTATTCTTTATTTATTAGTTTTTGCTTTGGGAGTGACACAAAGTACAAATGGTCAATTTTTCGAAAAGCTGAAGAAAAAGGTAGAAGACAAAGTTAAAAAAGAAGGTGAAAAGAGGGTCGATCAGCAGATCAATAAAGGGGTAGATAAAGCATACAACGAAGCTGAAAAGCAAATCACTGGAGACGGTGAAGAAAAAAACGCAAAACCAAATGACAAGAAAACAGTTGACAGTAAAACCACTACTGTAAACACACCTCAAAAACAAAACTCTAATACAGGACAAAAGCCACAGCAAAAAATGGAAGAACCTGTTGTTCAGCAGAAATCAATTATTAATTCCAAATTCGATTTTATTCCAGGAGAAAAAGTTATCTTCTTCGATGATTTCACTTCAGAAAATATTGGCGATTTCCCACTTCTCTGGAATACAACCGGTTCTGGAGAGATTGTAACGACAAATGTTGCTGACGGCAGATGGTTTTACATTACCAATAACCGTGGTATAACCACTCTTACTGAACCGCTTACACTACCGGAAAACTACACGATCGAATTTGATTTGATACCCCAGAGGGGACAAAAAGGTGGAAACACGGATTTCAATTTTTATCTTCTCAGTACTTCAAAGCCGAAAGACTTAAAATATGGATTGGCAAGACCTGGCGAAGCCGGAGTTAAATTTCAATTCGGCTTCAACAACTATTACTCCGCTTACTTTAATGATAAGTCACCTGATATTACCGGAAGAGAAGAGGAACCGAAGTTGAAGCTCGATAATAAATACAGAATTTCTGTCTGGGTTCAAAAAGAAAGACTCCGTTTATACATTGGCGAAGAGAAGCTTTTTGATCTGCCGAAAGTCATTTCTAAAAATTATAAATACAATATGATCCGCTTCGATTCCGGCACACCGATGATCAGCAACATCCGCATAGCCACCGGAATGCCGGATATGAGAAGCAAACTTCTTACAGAAGGAAAGCTTATCAGTTATGGAATCTATTTTGATG
>JAKAMS010000251.1 GCA_021812745.1 Bacteroidota bacterium
GCGAAAAAACTTCTAAAAATATTTGTGTGACTGGCGAAGATGTTGTCCTCGGACAAAAATTAGTATCAAGCGGAACAAGAATTACAGCAAAGGAAATAGCATCGCTCGCATTGTGCGGGCATGTGAATCCATTGGTAAGCATTAAACCCAAAATTGGTATCATTGCAACCGGAGATGAAATTGTTGAACCGGATTTAATTCCTAAAAAATCGCAGATTAGAAATACGAACTCGTATCAGTTAATGGCTCAATGCTTTCAATTCGGCTGCGAACCAAAATATTACGGAATAGCAATTGATACGGAAGATGAGATAAGTAAAGCCATTGTAAAAGCTAAAGAAGAAAATGATTTGGTGATTATAACCGGCGGTGTTTCAATGGGGGACTTCGATCTCGTTCCTGCAGTTCTGATTAAAAACGGTTTTAAAATTCTTTTCGATCAGGTCGCAATTCAACCGGGTAAGCCAACTGTATTCGGCAGAGACGGAAATAAATTTGTTTTTGGAATGCCGGGCAATCCGGTTTCATCTTTTGTCTGTTTCGAAATATTCGTTAAAGAATTTCTTGCCGGATTGATGGGATTAAATAATCATACAAGAATTTTCAAGATGAGGTTGGCAAAAGAAATAAAGAGAAAGAAAAATAAACGTCTTGCATGGATTCCGGTAAAAATAAATTCGGATGGAAAAATAGAGCCGGTTGAATATCACGGTTCAGCACATATTAATGCCCTGGCATTTGCGGATGGAATTACTTCGATCCCAATCGGTGTTAATGAGATAAAGGAAGGCAGCATAGTTGATGTTAGACAGATTTAACAGAAAAATAAATTATTTGCGAATAAGCGTTACAGACCGTTGCAATCTCCGTTGTGTTTACTGCATGCCGGAAGAAGGAATCAAACTGATTGATCATGGTTCAATTCTTTCTTTTGAAGAGATAACGGAGTTCACAAAAGTCGCCGTGCAAATGGGCATTACTAAAGTCCGCATTACCGGGGGAGAACCGCTTGCAAGAAGGGGAACGGTAAATCTTGTGAGAATGCTCGCCGGTATAAATGGAATAGAAGATTTATCCATGACTACAAATGCGATTCTTCTTACTAAGTACGCTCACGAATTAAAAGAAGCCGGATTGATGAGAGTAAATATTAGTCTTGATACTATTGATCCAGAAAAATACAGTTCGATTACAAGAGGCGGCGATATTCAAAAAGTGTTTGACGGAATCAGCGCCGCGATGAAAGCGGGACTTTCTCCAATCAAAATAAATTGTGTTATTAAAAAATCAATTGATGAACCGGATGCCCTCGCGGTAAAAAAATATTGCGATGAAACCGGTTTAATCGCCAGGTTCATTTATGAAATGGATATTGAAAAGGGTGAATTTGGAATTGTTCACGGCGGCAGCGGCGGCGATTGCGCCAACTGCAACCGGCTTCGTTTAACAAGCGACGGCTTTTTGAAACCGTGCTTGTTCAGCGACATCTCAATAAACATTAGAGAAACAGATTACGTTAAAGCGGTTCAGTTTGCATTGGATCAAAAACCGGAATGCGGAATCAGCAGCTCTTCCAACAAATTTTATAATATCGGAGGATGAATGAAAAAGTTATCGCATGTTGATTCCAAAGGACGAGCCGATATGGTTGATGTAACAGGAAAGAAAATTCAATTCCGGAGTGCCCGCGCGGAAGGTTTTATTCGTCTTCAATCATCTACAATTTCACTCATCAAAAAGAATAAAATGATGAAGGGAGACGTACTGACTGTTGCGGAAATTGCCGGAATTCAAGCCGGCAAGAAAACATCGGAACTTATTCCGCTCTGTCATCCTCTGCAAATAACAAAGCTTGATGTGAAATGCGAGATAGTTGAGAAAGGTGTGCGAGTTGCAAGTTTTGCAAAATGCGTTGGTCAAACCGGAATTGAGATGGAAGCACTAACCGCAGTTTCTGCGGCGTTGCTGACTGTTTATGATATGTGTAAAGCAGTTGATAAGAAAATGCAGATTGAAAAAATCAGATTGATTGAAAAAATTAAGAGTGATAATGATATATAAATGATGTGTCATCCCCGCGGATGCGGGGATCCAAAGACTGTTTTTATGTCTTACTATGTTTATATACTTGCAAGCAAAAGAAATGGTACTCTTTACATCGGAGTTACCAATGATCTTATAAGAAGAGTCTATGAACACAAGAATGGACTTATAGAAGGATTTACAAAGAAATATTCTGTTAAGAAGCTTGTTTATTATGAACAAACAAATGATGTACGTGAAGCAATACTTAGAGAAAAAAGACTTAAAAAATGGAACCGGGATTGGAAAATTAAATTGATTGAAAAAATGAATCCCGATTGGAAAGATTTGTCAGAAGATTTATAATAATATTTAACCGTTGGATTCCCGCATTCGCGGGAATGACAATAGTCATGGAGAAGAAGGAAAATAATGAATAATATAAATGATGTTACAAACATATACGTAGTCTCTCTCAACATATCGGAAGAGAAGGGGACAATTAAAACTCCAAGAGAAAAAGTAGAAATTAATGAACGGGGAATTATCGGCGATGCTCATTCAGGCAAATGGCACCGGCAAGTAAGCATGCTTGCGCAAGAAGACATCGAAAAATTTTCTCTATTGGACGCTGATAAAAGAGAATTCCAACCCGGTGAATTTGCGGAAAATATCACAACGCGCGGAATTGATTTTAAAAAAGTCAGCATTCTCGACCGTTTCAAAATTGGTGAAGTAGAGCTGGAATTAAGTCAGATCGGTAAAATGTGCCACGGCGACGGCTGCGCAATTTTTGTTGAGGTGGGAAAATGTGTTATGCCTAAATCCGGAATATTCACACGTGTTCTCAAAAGCGGAATTATTAATAAAGGCGATAAGATTGAATATCATCCGAGACCATTGAAAATAAAGGTGATAACGCTTAGTGACAGAGCTAGCGAAGGGGAATACAATGACAAGAGCGGTCCCAAAATTAAGGAACTGCTGGAAGAATATTTTCAAGACAAACGCTGGCATACGGAATTTTTCTATTCATTAATTCCCGATGACGAAAAAAAATTGAGAGACGAATTACATAAATCAATAGATGATAATATTGATATAATTTTTACAACAGGCGGTACCGGCATCGGACCGCGTGATATTACTCCTGATGTTGTAGAAAAATTTTGCGATAAACTTGTGCCGGGAATTATGGATCAGATCCGGTTGAAATATTTCGACAAACTGCCGCCGGCAATCTTGAGCAGATCGTTGTTCGGTGTAAAAAATCAGACTCTGATCTTTTCTCTTCCCGGAAGCGTTAAAGCGGTTGAGGATTATTTAGGTGAGATAACAAAAATTCTTGAGCATTCGATTTTAATGCTACATGGGTTAGGTCATTGAAGAAATGAAAACCCGCCGCGTCTCGACTTCGCTCGACATGACGGCGGGTTATAGAAATTATTTTTCTAGCATGAACGGGTAACGGAAATCTTTTCTTGCAACAAAATTTTCTTTAATAGTTCTCGGTGATACCCAGCGGACCAAATTTAAAAAACTTCCGGCTTTATCATTTGTTCCGCTGCCTCTCGCTCCGCCAAAGGGCTGTTGTCCTACTACGGCACCGGTCGGTTTATCATTGATGTAAAAATTGCCTGCCGCATGCTTTAATATTTTATCTGCAGTAACAATCGCTAATCGGTCCTGCGCGAATATTGAGCCGGTTAATGCATAAGGAGAAGTCTCATCGCACAAATGAAGAGTCTCTTCATATTTGTCGTCATCATAGACATAAACAGTTAGCACCGGACCAAAAATTTCTTCTTCCATCGTTTTAAATTTTGGATTGGTTGTAACAATAACTGTTGGATTTATATAATACCCAACCTTATCGTTATATTTTCCGCCTACTATGATTTCCGCTTCTTTAGATTCTTCCGCGTATTTAATGTAGCCGGTGATTGTATCGAATGCCGCTTGATCAATCACAGCATTATTGTAATTTGAAAAATCAGTTACATCTCCGGTTTTCAATTTTTTCAGCTCACTTACAAGATATTCTTTCACTTCCGCCCAGATAGATTTTGGAATATAAGCGCGCGATGCCGCAGAACATTTCTGACCTTGATATTCAAACGCACCTTGAATCAAAGATACACCGAGCAATCTTATATCTGTACTTTTATGAGCGAAGACAAAGTCTTTTCCTCCGGTTTCTCCAACTATTCTAGGATAAGATTTATAATTGGGAAGATTGTTGGAAATTGTTTTCCACATCTGCTGAAATACCGGAGTGCTGCCTGTAAAATGAAGTCCCGCAAAATTTTTATCGTTAAAAATTATATCTCCTATTGTAGAACCGGGACCGGGAAGAAAATTAATTACACCGGGCGGCAATCCCGCTGCTTCAAGCAACTTGACAATATAATATGCTGAATAAACACTTGTTGCCGCCGGTTTCAAGATTGCAACATTTCCCATAATTGCGGGCGCACCCGGAAGATTTGCGTTGAATGTTGTAAAGTTGAATGGCGCAATTGCTAATACAAATCCTTCAAGCGGACGGTATTCCATTCTATTCCACATTCCGTGAGGAGAATGAGGCGGTTGTTCCTGGTAAATTTTATTTGCGTAATAAATATTGAACCGGAAAAAGTCAGCTGTCTCGCA
>JAKAMS010000006.1 GCA_021812745.1 Bacteroidota bacterium
TTCCGAACACTAAACATTCCAAAAGAGAGTTGCTTGCAAGACGGTTAGCACCGTGAACACCTGTAGATGCCGTTTCGCCTATTGCGTATAAACGACTGATATTGGTTTCACCGTCAAGCCCGGTTTTGATTCCTCCAATCATATAATGTGCTGCCGGCGCAACAGGAATTGGATTTTTCGTAATGTCTATTCCAAATTTCAATGCTTCAACATAAATATTCGTGAAACGTTTTTTTATCTTTATCAGATTTAAATGCCGAAGATCCAAAAAAACATTCCGCGTGCCGGAGTTTTTCATTTCATTAATAATTGCTTCCGAGACAACGTCACGCGGCGAGAGTTCTGTTGTGTCATATTCTTCAAGAAATCTTTTTCCATTTTGATCGATTAAATAAGCGCCTTCGCCTCTGACTGCCTCGCTTATTAAAAACGTTTCTCCGGTAACGGAGTAAAAGGAAGTTGGATGAAACTGTAAGAATTCCATATTTTGAATTTGAGCTCCGGCGTTATAAGCTAATGATATTCCTTCGCCTATCGATGTATGTGGGTTGGTAGAACGAGAGTACACAGATGCGCCGCCGCCGGAAGCAATGATTGTTGATTTTCCATAAATCATGCTTGACTTGTTGTTTTTGATGTCGTAAGCGTGAACACCAAAACATTCGTCTTCGCGGATAATCAAGCGTTGGACATAATGGTTTTCAAGTATTCGAATATTTTTTTTCTTCTTAACTAATCTATGAACAAATTTTACAAGCTCTTCACCGGTTGCATCACCGCCGGAATGAAGAATGCGGCGCATCGAGTGCCCTCCTTCGAGCCCAAAAGCAATTTTACCATCCTCTTTATCGAATTGCATTCCCATTGAGATTAGTTCTTCAACTCTTGACTTTCCTTCATTCACCAAAATTTCAACTGCAGCTTCATTACATAAATTTCTTCCCGCTTTAATGGTGTCTTCAAAATGAAGTTTTACGGAGTCTTTTGTATCAACGGCGGCGGCAATTCCTCCTTGTGCCCAATATGAACTGCTCAAAGCAAGTGTCGATTTTGTTAAGACCGAGACACTTCCAAATTGAGAAGCATATAGCGCCGCATATAATCCGGCAAGTCCGGCACCAACTATCACAAAATCGAACTGATTAGTTTCCATGAAGAATAATACAATTGTCTGAAAGAAATGATTAATACCGATGCGAATTTAGATCAATCCGTTAACCAATACAAAATTATTTTTAAGTTATCTGCGCGATTGTCAATTAATTGCCTAAATAAATAATGCTTTAAAGAATACAAAAATAATTTGTTATTTTTTCATGGGACTGTTGGTTACTTTTCGTGGCAGTACTTCGTCTCTTTGTTTTTATATAATTATTGCGGAGAATTTATGAGGAATCAAATCTTTGTTGTTTTCTTGATATCATCCCTACTTTTAGTTAGATGCAGCAATAGTAAGAAAGAAGTTCAGACTGCGTTGGATAAAATTAACGCAGATGGATTAAAAGAAAAGATTTCAATATTGGCTTCTGATGATTTTAAGGGACGCGCTCCGTCAACCCTGGGAGAAGAACGAACCATCAAGTATCTTGAAGAACAATTCAAGAAAATTGGATTACAGCCGGGGAACGGAAATAGTTATTTGCAGGAAATTCCTTTTGTAAAGATTACTACAGAGTTGAATTCAATAGCCGCCGTCATCAAAAGTAAAAATGAGACATTGAATCTTTCCGTTCCAAAAGATTTTGTCGTTGGAACAACGAGAGTTGTGGATAACACTTCATTAAAAAATTCAGAAATGATTTTTGCCGGCTACGGAATTGTTGCGCCGGAATATAACTGGAATGATTACGCCGGGCTTAATGTAAAGGGGAAAACCGTTGTTGTGCTTGTTAACGATCCGGGATTTGCCACCGGAGATAAAAATTTATTCAACGGTAAAGCAATGACATACTACGGAAGATGGACTTATAAATTTGAGGAAGCCGCAAGACAAGGCGCTGCGGGCTTAATAATCATTCACGAAACCGATGCCGCCGGATACCCATGGAGCGTTGTTGAAAACAGTTGGACCGGAACCAGATTTTACTTAGAAACACCGGACAAAAATATGTCCAACTGCGAATTCAACGGCTGGGTTACTACCGAAACCGCGCAGAAAATTTTTGAAATGTCCGGTTTAGATTACAAAAAAGAAATTGCTTCCGCCGCACAAAGAGGATTTAAACCCATTATTCTTTCTTCAAATATGTCAATTTCGTTTAAAAGTAAATTTGCTTATACAAAATCCAACAACGTGATTGGAGTTCTGCCGGGGAAAGAACTTGCCGATGAATATATTATTTATTCAGCTCACTGGGATCATTTTGGTGTAAGACCCAACACCGCACAGGGCGATTCAATATTAAACGGAGCTTTAGATAACGCAACGGGAGTGGCGGGAATACTACAAGTAGCCGAAGCATTTGCAGCTCTTCCTCAACCTCAGAAACGCTCAATAATTTTCCTCTCTGTTACAGGTGAAGAAGCGGGATTGCTCGGAAGTGATTATTATGCCAAACATCCTCTTTTTCCCTTAAATAAAACAGCCGCAGTAATAAACTTGGATGCGCTTAATATTTTCGGAAAAACAAAAGATATTACTCTTGCCGGTTATAAAGATTCCGGATTAGATGATTACGCAGAAAAGGTAATCAAAGAATATGGAAGATATGTTGTGCCGGAACCAACTCCGGAAAAAGGGACTTATTTCAGAAGTGATCATTTTAGTTTTGCAAAAGTGGGCGTTCCTTCTCTCTATTTTGGAAGCGGTATGGATAACATAGAACATGGTAAACAGTGGGGTTTGGATCAGTCCGCAAAATGGCTGAGAGAAAATTATCACAAACCGTCTGATGAATATAAACCGGATATCTGGAAATTCGATGGGATGGTTGATGACTTAAAAATTATTTTCGAAGTCGGTTATGATCTAAGCATGACGAATAAATTTCCCAATTGGCTCGAAGGTTCTCCATATAAAGCCAACAGAGACGCAATGATGAAATAGTTTTTATTTACCGAAAAATATTTTTAGAGGTCGCCACACTCGCTTTGCCCAGGCGGCCTCATTGTGTGTTGCAGTCTTATCTATATAAACAAACAAATCTTTATCAATTGAAAATCCTTTTTTCTCAAGAGCTGTTACCATCTCGTTAACTCCTGGCAGAAGTTGCGCATCCAGATCAATCCCTCCGTTATCTATATAAAGAGAGATCTCTTTTTTCTTGCCCGAATATTCTAAAACTTTTTTTACATAATCTATTTTACTGTATTTGAACGCCGGAGAAAAACAAGCTGCTTTTGAAAATACCTCCGGGTGTTCCCATGCGCACATCATAGAAATCAATCCTCCCATTGATGAACCGGCTACTGCTGTGTTTTTGGCTTCGGGCAGCGTTCTAAATTTTGAATCAATTAACGGTTTTACTTTTTCTATTATGAATTTCATATAAAGACGACCTAGTGGTGTATCCGAATATTCTACCATCCTATCATCAGTATTATTCATCCCCACTATTATGATTGGTTCAATCTCCCCGTTGCGAATTAAACTATCTGCGGTTTCATCAACTTGCCAGTCAATAAACATGCTTGACGTATGCGGATCAAAAATATTTTGTCCGTCATGCATATAAAGAACCGGGTAACGTCTTCCGGTTTCTTTTTCATAATTCGGCGGCAGCCACACTATAATATCCCTCGGCTTTAATCCGTCTATCGCAAGATTTTTAAAATACTCAACTTTGCCGGTAATCTGTCCGGCTATCTTGAAATTAAATTTATCCCGCCAATTGTTTATGACTACGCTGACGGTTGTATCATGTTCAACTTTTAAAACTGTGTTTGGCGGAACGGTTGCATCATCTTTCAATGCTTCTGTTTGCCAATTTCCCTTTGTGAATTTGTATTCAATTCTAGCTCCTTTTGTAAAGCCGAGTGTTTTTTGCCATATTTTATTTGAGATTTTTTCTAGCGCTACTTTTCCGGGATTCCAATTGCCAATCTCTTCTGCGTTTCCTACAATGTAGACTTTATCGCTGTCGTTCAAAGTTGGAGCTTCAACTCTAAACGTAACATTGATTCTTTCTTGTGAGTAAATAGGGAGAGAGGCAATAAACATCAGAACAGATAAAATACGTTTCATGATAGTCCTCAAAAATTAATGATGGTCAATTTCTCTAAAAATAATAACAAAAAATTTTATACTTTGGCATACTTTGGATTTTGCTTGCGCATAAATTTTTGCGGCTCTTTCAAAGGCACAAATCCGAATTGAGAATAAAGACCATGAGCGTCTTTTGTAGCAAGCATCCACGTCTTTAAATCTTTCAGTTTGGAATGATTCATAATACTTTTCATTAACCACTTGGATAATCCGCGTTTTCTGAACTCTTCAATTATAAAAACATCCGCCAGGTAGCCAAAGCTTGCATAATCTGTAATTACTCGCGCAAAACCAATTTGCTTTTTATTGTGATAAACTCCGAAACAGAGCGATCCTTTTATTGCTTTTTTAACCCGCTCAATTTTAATTCCCCTAGACCAATAAGCATTAACCAGAAAATTATGAATGATTTTGATCTGTAGCTTTCGTTTATCTGTGCTGATTAGATAGCTGCTTTTTTTAAATTCAGATTTCATAAAATTTTTTCTAAAATAGTAATTAGGCAAGAAACAAAACTCTTTTTTGCGCAAAATATGTTATTGTTAGAGAATTATTGAATGCAAATAGCCGCAACTCTCTTCTAAAATTACAAAAAACTGTTTGATTTTATAAATACTTGGGCTGAGAAAGAGGCGGCGGAGTTTTATTTACTCCGCTTCTAATTTTGTGAGATTTCTATCGGTTTAATAAATTGTTTTGGTGACAATTCCCGCAATGGATTGTGGTTATAAACCCGGTCTTTTACAATAACGGTTGTGTAATCGGGCTTCAGATTCCTCTGCAAGATTATATCATGTCCAAGACAAATTCCCATGATGAGAACAAAGTCAACGCCTTCTGAATTTAGTTGGGCGGCCTGTCCAAGTGGATTGCATGAGACATTATGAATACAACTTTTATCATTTACTTCGTCCTGCTTTAAACCGCCAACAGCACAAGAAACGTAGGATGACCTGATATTGTTCTCTCTTAAAATATTTTTCAGATTCTTAGCAGTCTCTTCCATGCCGTAACAATATGCAAGTCCGACTTTTTTATATTCCACTCTTTGGATGAACTCGATAATTTCCTGAATTCTCGAAAGAGAACCGGCTCGCCCGTCATCAACCAGTGCGGCAGCGGCCTGAATTATTTTTTGATTTTCATCCAGGTGATATTCGTTCTTGAGTTCATCGCCGTCAAAAGTTTCTACAGAACAACTTTCTCCAACTCTACATATTTTTTTCGAACAAGCTATACAATCCACTTCTGTAAAAATCCTTTTTTATTAATCTATAGTTATGATAAGATGTCGGTTCGTCAGAGAGGATTCAAGAATAAAAGATTGGAGATCTTTCTAAACAAATGAATTGTTTTTTTGATTAAGCGCTTGTTTCTATTTGGAAACATCCGTCGGTAAAATTGTATTGAGTAATATTTGAAAGTATTTCTTGAGCAGTTGATAAAACTCATCTTTGTTTTTCAATTCAGTTTTTGTCTTTGTCCCATTATCAGTGATAGTTAAAGATGAATTGCTGAGAGTAACTCTTCCCGTCTGTGTGGCAATTGTACAAAGCATTCTGGTTCGAAATATTGAGTCCGAAAATGTTTGTTGATACTTACACATTTCTTCAAAATCCGGAAAGAGACGGGGAGTTAAAGAAAATTTGTACTGCAACTTCCATTCGTAATTTTCTCTCCTCCTCAGATCAAATTCGTCTTCTGCCACGCGGATAATTTTATAATAACCGCTTACATCCCACAGTTCACCGTTAGGAAATTCAAGCGGCATACGGAACGAATCGCCAAAACCTACATCAACCAAATAATCTTTTTCGAGATGAACCAGAAGAGTCATGTGGTCAAACTCAGGACCTAAATCTTTACGCTCATGATTAAAAACTCTAGCCGAGAGCATATCAACTTTATATCCAAGCGAAGTTAAAAGCCAATGAAACAGCCCGTTCAATTCATAACAAAAGCCGCCTCGCTTTGACGGGATTATTTTTTGATAGATCCGCTCAAGGTCCAAAACAATTTTATCCCGGTCGGGTACATCCAGATCTTCAAACGGAATTGAGAGCAAATGTTGATTTTGCAGCTCTGTTAAGAAATCCAAAGATGGCGGCTTAACTTCCGATATTCCAATTCTAGCGAGATACTTTTCTATATTCATAAATTGACTTTAAAATTCGACCGGATAGACGAACCGTACGACTCTACGGTTGAATATCAAATTCACTACTGGAAACTTCGCATAAAATTTTACCAAATTCACACAAATCTTTCCTGGCACGTTTTTTACCTATTCTAATCAAAACAATATAACATTTACAATAACCAAGGAGTAAAGATGAAAAAGGTAGTTTCACTAATTGCACTCTTTGCAATTCTTATTGCATACTCAAACATCTACGCACAAACACAAAATCCAAATCCTCCGGCTCAGCATGGCAAAGGATTCGTTGATAAGAACGGGGACGGTTACAACGATAACGCTCCAGACCATGATGGCGACGGAATTCCAAACGGAGTAGACCCGGATTATAAAGGTCCAAAACTTCAGAAGAATAAATTTGTTGATTTGAATGGCGACGGAATTAATGACAACGCCGGCAAAGGTAAACGCGGCGGCAAAGCCGGGAAAGGCGGATACGGTCCCGGCAATGGCACAGGTAATAATGGCGTTGGTCCCCAAAACGGAACAGGAAATGGAGTTGGAACCGGAACATGTACCGGAACTCAAGGAACAAACGGACGCGGGTATAGAGGCGGTAAATAGATCGCCGGATAAAAAATTTAGTTAACCGGGACTCTTAGGAGTCCCATTTTTTTGAGGTTATTCATGTATCAGATTGTAAGCAGCAGAGTAAATATTTTTTTTATCGTATTGTTTTCCATCTATTCACTTAGCTCTGCTCAGTGGAGTTTTAAACTATCAACCGATCAAGAATATAATGATAATCCTTTCCGCACGCAGCTTGCGACAAAAACATTTCTCTCTTCAATTGATTTAGGATTGGAAAACGATCTTGGCGATATCTCTCTCGGTTATTATGGAAGTTATCTGAATTTTGATGTTGTGCCCGAAAGAAATTTTTATTGGCATCAACTTGCTGCATGGAAAAATTTTGAAAACTCTGCCTTGGGCATTTACGCAGAGCAAAGATTGAACAAAGATATTTACACATACTACGATTACTACAATATTACAGCGTATTACCGGCAGCAATTTAGTTTGAATGAATTTTATTTTACTCTGTCCCCGAATCTCAGTCTCACCAAGTATGAAAATATCAGCATAATGGATAACTACAAAGCAAACTTGAGTTTAAATATCAACCGTGGTTTTGAGAGCGGAACAACATTAATTTTTGGCGGCTCTATTAATTTCAAAAAATATCTTAACCCGATACAATCGGGAACATATACCTATCTTGACGAGAACAACGTATTAGTAACAGATACTTATATTGATAAGAATGTTTCTTCGATTACACAGTTGGTTTCTTTCGGAAGAATTGCCCAATCAATTACATCAACAACGGGTTTAGCTGTACAATTCACAAACAGAAGTATTTTGAATGGGTTTGGCGCCTTTGTGAAAGATCTAAATATGATTTACGGTGACGAATCCGAAATGTTTGACGATCCGGTGAACTATGAAGGCAATAATCTATCTTTTGAACTCACTCAGATATTTTTTGATGACTTAGAATTCAAAGCAGGATTTTATCTGAATCAAAAGCACTATCCTTCTCAAGGAATTTACGACGCTCTTTACAATTACGATACCGGTATAATGCGCAACGACACTCAAAACATTTTCACTCTTTCAATAAAGAAAAGTATTCCGCTGGGAAGTAACACCAATCTTTCGTTGGGGCTGGGTTATCAAACTATAAACAATAAATCCAACAGCGTTCCCTTCAATTATATAAACAATTCGATCAACTTAAATCTGGGTTTTGAATTTTAAGACCATTAAATCAAATGTAATTGAATCCGAATGAAGGCTTCTCTTAATATTCCAAAATAGATTTTTGTAAATTAGGTAAGCATTAAATGACAGAAAAAGTGAAGCATTTCAAAAATTTGCTAATACAGCCGAAAAGTTTGATCCTAATTTTTTCTTTAACGGCAATCATTGTTGTCTCTTCGGCAATAATAGAATTGAACCAGAGCAAAAGCGAAATGCTGGAATTAATGGAGAAGCAGGGGCGCTCCATTTTAGAGACAGTTCTTAAATCTTCCGACAACGCATTACTTTCTTACAACAAAATTGAAGATGAAATAGAGCAGCGGCTTCTTAACAATGCGAACACCGTAAAGTTGCTTTATGAGAAAAGAATGATAAACAATGCTTTACTTGAGCGTTTAGCCAAAGTGAATAATGTCTATCGCATTAATATTTTCGACAGAACAGGAAAAAAAATCTTTAGCAGCCACAAAGACATTCATAATTTACAAGACGAAAAGGAAAATCCGCTTAAATATATTCAGCCGATTTTTGACGGTGATGCCGACACGCTAATAATGGGAATAAAACCGGCTCGTTATTTGGTTAAGCAGCGCTTTGCCGTTGCTCTGGCTACTAACGACAGAAAAGCAATAGTTCTTAACATTGACGCAGAAGAACTGATGGAATTCCGGACAAAAGTCGGCTTCGGAGTTCTTCTTAAAAAAGTAACAGAAAATCCGCAATTAGTTTATGCTGTGCTTCAAGATGAAAGAGGAATTATAGCCGGCTCAGGAAAGATTGATGAATTAAAAAATATTGATCAAGAAACAATTCTTCAAAACAGTCTTAAAGATAATTCATACAAGTGGAGAATTTTAAAATCCGTAAACATGGAAGCCTTTGAAGTACTGCATCCATTTATTTACAATAATAAAGTTGTCGGAATTTTTAGACTTGGGCTATCGCTTGATCCATTAAACACAATAAACAGCAGGCTTTCGCGCCGAATTCTCATTATTACAATACTGCTTTTTATTTTCGGTTTTGTTACCATAACTCTTGTTTTTCTCCGCCAGAATTACAACGTCCTATCCCAGCGGTATAGCGTAATGGAATCTTATTCCACACGTATTTTAGATAATGTAAGCGACGGCATAATTGTTCTTGATTCCGGCAAAAAGATAAAAATGCTTAACAGAGCCGCGGAATTAATCTTATCTACTTCCGAAGATGAAGCAAAGGGCAAACTATTTAATTATTTCTTTTTTTCGATTCAATGTGAAGAATTACTATCCTCTCCGGCACAGATAAAAGAAGTTGAATGCTCTATAAACGGAAAAGAAAAAATCTTTCTTTTTTCCATAAGTAAATTTGCAGACGAGAACAATTTCGAAAATCACATTTTAGTTTTTAGGGATTTGACGGAAACGAAGCGTCTCGAAAAACAAATACAACGCAACAACAAAATTGTTGCAATGGGAGAGTTCTCTTCATCAATCGCACATGAAATTAGAAATCCTCTTAACTCAATTGGAACAATAGCCCAACAGCTAGGAAAAGATTTTGTGGTAAATGAAAACGGTGAAGAATTTAAAAACTTAACCGGTGTTGTATATAAAGAAGTCCGCAGAATAAATGATATTGTTGAGACATTTTTGAAATTTGGCAGGCCGCAGCCGGTTAAAGCCGAAGAGTTTAGTCTGAATGATTTTCTTACCGATATTGATAAACAATATTCGTCTCACTTATCTAAATATAAAATTGACTTGAGTCTTCTGCGCGGTTATGACGGCAATGTTAAGTGGGATACTCAGCAAATGAAGCAGGTATTTATAAACCTTATCGAGAACGCCATTGACTCACAACCCAACGGCGGAAAAATCGTTATCAAAACTTTTCAGTACAATCAAAATAATATTGAAATAACTGTTGCGGATTCGGGAAGAGGCGTTAATCCGGAAGAGTTGAACAAAATTTTTGATTTGTACTTCACCACAAAAGGAAAAGGAAACGGCATCGGTTTAAGCATAGTTCACAAAATAATTACCGAACACGGCGGAGTTATCTCTGCGCAAAGTATTCTTGACGAAGGAACTACTTTCACCATTAAATTACCGATACAATATACATGAGAGCTGATATGAACAAATTTTCTCTTTTAATAATAGACGATGAAGAGCCGCAGTTACAATCGTTAAAAAGTTTTTTAGCAAAGCGCGGATATACAGTTTACACGGCCAGCAACGGAGAAGAAGGTTATAAAATTGCCGGATCGAACCTGATAGACATTGTATTGACCGATTTTAATATGCCCGGCTGGAACGGATTGCAAGTCCTTCAAAAAATAAAAGAATTAAACCCGGAAATTGATATTGTTGTGATGACCGCCTTCGGCACTATTGAAAGCGCTGTAAACCTTATGAAAAAAGGAGCGTTTGATTATTTGACCAAACCGATTGATCTGGATGAATTGGAAAATATTCTTGGAAAGATTAAAGAAAGAAAACTGTTAATCGGCGAAAACAAATTATTAAGAGAGCAGCTTCAGGAAAAATTCCGGTTTGAACAGATTGTCTCTCAAAGCAATTTGATGGAAACCGTATTAAACACCGCCGGAAGGGTTGCAAATTCAAAAGCGACTGTCTTGGTAAGAGGCGAAAGCGGAACCGGAAAAGAATTGATTGCCAAAGCAATTCATTTTGCAAGTCCGAGAAAAGATAAACCGTTTATAACGGTAAACGTTGCTTCTCTTTCGGAAAACTTACTCGAAAGCGAATTGTTCGGACACGAGAAAGGATCTTTTACCGGAGCCGTTAATCAAAGAATCGGAAGATTTGAAGAAGCCAACGGCGGAACAATTTTTATTGATGAAGTCGGAGACATTCCGCTTTCGGTGCAAATAAAACTTCTTAGAGTAATCCAATTCGGAGATGTGCCAAAAATCGGAAGCAGTAATTTGATTCACACCGATGTTAGAATAATCGCCGCTACTCACAGAAATTTAGAAGAGATGATAAGGAACGGCGAGTTCAGAGAAGACCTGTTCTACAGATTAAATGTTGTTGAGATTGTTCTTCCATCGCTCCGTCAGCGCAAAGAGGATGTTCCTGTTTTGGCGGATCATTTTATTAATAAATACGCAAAGGAAAATCAGAAAGAGATAAAAGGAATCAGCCGGGAAGCATTAGACCAGCTGATGAAATATAATTTCCCCGGGAATGTGCGTGAACTTGAAAATATAATTGAACGCGACGTAGTTATGACAAGAAACGAATTCATCGCAACGGAAGATTTGCCGACTCTTACACAGATAAAGGAAATTGATAAGAAAATGGACCCGTATAATTTTGACGACGGTTACGAGGAAAAGATTAAATCGTTTGAACGCACCATGATTCAAGAAGCATTGAATAGAACCAACGGCAACAAAAGCGCTGCCGCACGCATACTCGGAATCAGCGAGAGACATTTGAGATCACGGCTGGAAAGAATTAACAATTAACTCTCTTCCGCACACCTCACACCAAAAATTATAGTTGACTAATAATTAATTAAGCCATAAGTTTGATATGAGCATATGCTCATTATAAACTTTATGCCCAGAAACAAAAAACATAGAACCGTTAGATGCAATCCCTCGGCTTACTACTATAAGCCGCAGTCAATACCGTTATCGGAGCTGGAAGAAGTTATTCTGGAAATAGATGAACTGGAATCTCTTCGATTGGCAGACTACCTGGCACACTCGCACGAACAAGCTGCGGCAAAAATGAAAATATCCCGCGCAACATTCGGGCGCATTGTAGAAAGCGCCAGAAATAAAGTTGTAGATGCGATTCTAAACGGTAAAGCGATTAAGATAGGGAATGAATTTCCGGCGGAATTAAAAGAGAACCGGGCTGTAAAATGTAAAAACTGCGGCTCATCCGGGAAAAATGTTTCTTTGGACAAAACCGAGACTTGCCATAAGTGCAAAAGAATAAATAAGGAGAATTAAAATGAAACTCGCAGTACCCACCACACAAGAAAACCAGGTTGACGCTCATTTTGGACATTGTGAATTTTTTACTGTGTTCACCGTTGAAGATGGAGAAATTAAAAACTCACAGATTGTAGAATCACCGCAAGGCTGCGGATGTAAATCCAACATTTCATCTGTTCTGCAAGAAATGGGTGTTACAGTTATGCTTGCCGGAAACATGGGCGGCGGCGCTGTTAATGTTCTAAATCATCACGGGATAGATGTTTTTCGAGGATGCGATGGTAACGTGAATACTCTTGTTCAAGAATTTGTTAAAGGAGAACTTGTTGATTCAGGTGAATCTTGTCATCAGCACGAAGGTCATCATCATGATGATGGACATCAATGCGGTCACCACAATTAAAATTGTTTTAAAAAATAAAAAGAAGGCATGGGTAATCATGCCTTCTTCATAACCAACCGGGTTAATTAATTATTTACCGCCTCTGCGTGCCGCAGATCCTTTTGGACCCGAACCGTCACATACACCGGTGCCGGTTAAATTTCCATTCTTTGCACCGAAGCCTGTTCCGTCTTGCGGTCTGAGCGGATTTCCGGTTCCGTCTTTTTTACCAAAACCTTTTCCGGATTTCATACTACCTTGACTTGATGTACCGACGTTATCACAGATACCGTCACCGTTTGCATCAACCCAATTTGTCTTTGCACCTTTACCTAGACCGCTTCCTGTTGTTTGTGCATTTGCTGTTGATGCCAAGAAAAGAACCGAAAAAACTAACACGATTGTGAATAATGCTGTGCGTTTCATTTTACTACTCCTTTTATTTTGTTATTGAATTATTACTACGGTTCTTATAGAGTAAAGATCATGCCAAAAATTTATTCAAGCATTCAGTTAAAAAAACAGGTTATTTATAAAAAAAATTTTGGAGAGAGATCTTTCAGTCGAACTATTCGTCAGTGCAGTCGAATATAAATTGCGGTTACTTTATTCATACCGAAACCGTTGAGAGAAATTTTGGATGGGAATAAAAAAGCCCCATGTAAATGGGGCACAATCATTGGTATGAAATTGAATTACATTTCAACGACGGCAAGAACATCGGCGCGTTGAAGAATTTTTAGAGTGGCTCCGTTCATTTCAACTTCTTCTCCGCCGTATTTTGCGAAGAGAACATTGTCCCCCTCTTTAATCTTCTCACGCAAATCTTCATCGGTTCCCACAGCAATTACTTTTCCCATTCTCGGTTTTTCTTTTGCTGTATCGGGAATGTAAAGTCCTGAAGATGTTTTTGTTTCTTCTTCCATTGGTTCAACAAGCAAGCGGTCATCAAGCGGCTTGATCTTCATTTTTGTTTTACTCCTTATCTGATATTTAACATGGAATTAATTTTGGGAACATCGAAACCAATAACGGGACGGTTATTAATTAATATAACCGGAACACCCATTTGACCGGTTCTTCTCTGCATATCTGCTGCGGCTCTTTGATCTCGCGATACGTCCACTTCCGTAAAGCGGACATTCTTTTCCCTAAAATATCTTTTTGCATGATTACAAAAACTGCATGTGGGTGTTGTAAAAAGAATCACCTTTGGTTGAACGGCAGTATTCATATTATTCTCAATTTTATTTTATTAGATGAAAATCTTTTTCAAAAGATTCACTTCTTATATAGAAACCAGGCTTGAATCGTTCCGGATTTAATATCATCAAATAGACAGAAGAAATTTTTAACAAGGAGAATAAAAATGCTTAATACAAATCTTACACATATACTTTCCGAACAAGAGCACGCAAAACTTTTACAAGAAAACGAAAACGTAATGGTCTGCTGCGGAAGAATGGGACCAATGTGCATTCCCGTTTATGAAGTAATGGAAGAACTCGAAGGCGAATATACAAACGTGAAATTTGCCGATATGGAATTTGACATAGCCGATGCTAGAGTAATACGCAATTTGCCGGAAGTACGCGGTTTTCAAGGAATTCCTTTTGTTATCTATTATAAGAATGGAAAAGTTGTAAAAGCAACAAGCAGCATTCAAAGCAGAGAGCAAGTAACTGCAATTCTCGACGAAAAATTCGGCAAGTAAAAATTTATGGGGTTGTTATCAAAGATCGATTTGTCATGCCGGACTCGATCCGGCATCCACATACTTTAGATTCCGCATGAGGCATGCTTACCGCATGCAAGTGCTGAATGACAAAGAACGCTCTTTGAGATGGACGCTATTTTGAATTAGAGGTAAAAATGGAAAATCATTTTGATGTAATTGTAATAGGTGCAGGCGCCGCGGGTTTAACAGCGGGGATATATTTGTCGCGCGCAAAGGTAAGCACATTGATTCTTAACAAAGGAGCCGTTGGCGGACAGATGGTTTTAACTCACGAGATAGCAAATTATCCCGGTGTGGAAAGCATCAGCGGATATCAGCTTGCGCGCAATATGAAAACTCAAGCGCAAAAATTCGGCTGTGTGATTAAATCCAATATAAAAATCACAAAGCTTGATATTGAAGGCGAAATTAAATCCGTTGAAGTGAACAACAAAGAAGTTTACACTACTCACTCGGTCATTCTTGCAACCGGAGGAAAATCAAGAACTCTCGGCGTTCCGGGAGAAGAACAATTCAAGGGAAAAGGAATTTCTTACTGCGCCACATGCGACGGAGATTTTTTTCAAGATAAAGAAATTATTGTGGTTGGCGGCGGAAACTCCGCGCTGGAAGAAGCCGTCTCACTTACAAAGTACGCATCAAAGGTAACAATTGTTCATCAGTTCGATAATTTCCAGGCGCTTGAACATTACGTTGAAGAAGCAAAGAACAATTCCAAGATTAACTTCATAATGGAATCTAAGATAATTGAATTTGCCGGTGATGAAAGTCTTAAGAAAGTCCGAATACAAAATCAGGCAACAGAAGAAATAAAAGAGATGATGGTTGACGGCGTTTTCATTTTCATCGGTTACGTTCCCAACACCGAAAGCATGGGCGGTAAAGTAGCGCTTAACAATTACGGTGAAATCATTGTTGATAAAAACATGGCAACTAACATTGCGGGTGTTTACGCCGCCGGTGATTCGATTGCTAAAAGATATAGACAGGTTACAACTGCCGTTGCCGACGGAACAATTGCCGCTTTAAGCGCTTCCGAGTATGTAAATAATATTAAGAAAGAATTAAACACGGTTTCTGCAAACTAAAATATGGAAAGGTTTTTATTATGGATACGAGCAGGAAAATAAGAATTGGTATAGGTGCCGTAATTATTATTGCCGGATTAATTTCTCAATCCGGATGGTGGTTCGTGGGAATCTTTCCATTGTTCACCGGAATATTTAATACCTGTCCGGGCGGATCGTGCGAAGTCCCCGCGCCGAAAGTTAAACCGCCGGACATTAAGAAAGAGATAGAGTAATTTATTATTTGTCCAAGAACTTTTGAATTTTATTCTCGAGCTTGTTCCGATTACCGACTTTTATTTCGCATTGCCAAATTATTAAGTAATCCCAATCAAGTTTTTTAAGATTGCGGTAATTGCATATGTCTTTCTTTTTGTTTCCTTCAATTTTTTCTTTCCAAAATTTTTTATTTGTTGTAGGTAGTTTGGAACGGGTACAATTTTTATGTCCGTGCCAAAAGCAACCGTTAACAAAAATTACTTTTTTATACCTCGGAAAAACTATATCGGGTTTGCCGGGTAAATCCTTTTTGTGAAGTCTAAAACGGTAACCGAGAGAGTGGGCAATTTTACGAATAGTAATTTCCGGCTTTGTATTCTTACCGGAAATCTTGGACATGATTTGGGAACGCTTCTGTTTTGAAAATATATCAGTCAAGATATTGTTCTAAATGCTTTTTAATATTTAGACTTTGTAGATAACTAAACTTCGGTGGTAGAGAGTTACCGATCATTAATGCTAAAGAAACTTTACCAACTTCCAAAGGGAATTTGTAATCCGGCGGAAAAGATTGTAATAACGAGGCTTCTCTTGCGCTTATACATCTATCTTGTTCGGGATGAAGAAATCTACCTTTGGAAGGATTTAAACAGCCCCCTGTGATTGTTGTTGAGTAATCGTCCCATCTTAACCTTCCGTAAATGTCGTTGAAGCCTACATTTACTTTCTTATGACATTCAAGCGTGTCCCTTGCCGGCAAATCTTTCCTACCTCCTCCGTTTTTAGGAGTTCGTTGAATTCTATCTAGAATCTCTTCGGTGTGTTTTGGAAATATTTTATGAAGATCGTCTTTCGAATTTTCCGGTTTCGGTAAGTGTCCTATAATATCTCTAACCGTTACTTTTTTCTTTGAGCCCTCGGCAATATTTATTTTGCCTAATCTCGAAGCCACCAGAGTTAATCTTCTTCTTCTTTGAGGAATCTCATAATCTTTCATATTCACAATGGCAAAATTCGCCGCATTGGTATAACCCAAATCAACAAGTTCTTTTACAAAATCTTTAAAACGATAATAATTCATTAATCCCGGAACATTCTCCAATAAGATTGTTTTGGGATTTAATCCTTTTACAAAACGAAGATATTCATCGATCAATGAATTGCGCGAATCTTTAACATTTTTCTTTTTATTCTTTCTGCGAACGGAAGAAAACCCTTGGCACGGCGGACAGCCCGCCAATAAATCCAACTCATTGCCTTTAAGTAGTTTTTTTATTTCTGAAATTTTTACTTGTTTAATATCGTCCTCAATAACCTTTACTCTAGGGTGATTAAGCTTATAGGCTTTTACTGCATCTTTATCAATTTCGATTGCGGCAATAACTTTAAAACCCGCTTTAACCATTCCATTTGTTAAACCGCCAACACCCGAGAATAAATCAAGACTAATAAATGCCATTAGAAAATCTCGCTTATGTTTTTAGTCGTTGAATTCTGAAGTCCTTTGGGGAAGTCTTGTACACCATACCCCGAAATATTGTAAAGAATATGTTCTACTAAAGGTGTAATGAAAGGCTCTGAAATGGAAATACGATCAACTCCTCTCACAACTGTTAAATGAGAATAGTCTAGAGGAACAATTCTGGGGTTTCCTTTTTTTTCTTCCGGTAAAGCAACCTCAATACTAGAAATCTCTTTAGGAAATAAAATATAATCATAAAAGCTATCGCCGATTGGAATGCAAGGCAATATAGTGGGTCCTTCAATACTTGAAGAAACATTGACAAGTGATGTTGCTCTCATTTTTTTTATCTCGCCTTCACTTGCTGCTAACTTAAGTTTACGAACTAATTCCTTATTTTCTTTACATACTTTATAAATAGGAATTACCGTTAGATGACCAAAATTCTTTTTCCAGAATGTTTTTAGATGACAATCAGAAGAGACAACTAAATACTTAATGTTTTCTTTCCCCTCATAATCTACAATATCTCCTTTTCTTACTAGACCATCATTGGGCTTGTAGTACAGACGAAGAGACCACATTTTTTTCACAATTTCTTCTGAACAAGTCGGCGTATAATTGGCATCAATTATTGGTAATTCATCACCAAAATTTTTAGAAATAAGTTCAGCCCTCAATTTATCAACTATCATTTCTGAAACATCTTTTGCATTAAGTAAAATTTTGTTGCTTTCTTTGTCTTCCGAGCCAAATAGCCAAATGAAATCTTTAATGTCCGGTTTACCAAATTCAACGAGAAGATTTTCCATTGATTCGCGATTATAGATTCGCAATTCTTTGCTAAACTTATAGGCAAAATTATTTTTAGATAACGCCTCGGCCCATTCTATCAATTTCTTCGGTGAGTTTTTTTCAGATTTAATTATAAGATTTATCCGATTATTGTAATCATTAAATTCTTCTTTAATTATTCTCTCAACAGTTTCTTTTTCATCAGATCGAGTATATATAGCCACCAATGTAAAACTCTTTTGTAATATTTCTTTTAACAATTCCTCTGTTGGAGCCGACATTTTACCATAGTCCCAATCAAAAATAATAAAGTCCGGTAGGTATGATTCTTTATCAAAATTATTTAGATAAATATCGGGATTTCTAAACGCTGAAACGGACCAAGAATCTTTGTCGTTTATTAGATTTTCAAGTAATTCCTTTACTGGTTCTTCCCATTTATCTTCTTCTTCGTTTAATAGCAATTCGATATTAGAGGAATTTAATCTTCCGGTATCATCAATAAACAGTTTAGCGTCACCCAACGGAATGCTATCATCAATTAGACAAATACTATGTGCCACTATTTGACCCCCTCTTTTTTTGTCGGTGTTTTGGAAAAATCAAGAACAAATTGAGCGCCGCTTAATTCTTTTATTCTTTCTTTGTTGGGCGCCAAATATATATTTCCTTTCATATCGAAGATGTAATACTTACATATGTATAATCCTAGTCCGCTTTGAGGTGATTTTAAACTATAGCCGGGCTCAAAAACATGTGGTAAAATCGAATCATCAATGTCGCCGTTACTATCAGCAAATATTATCATTCTATCTATTTCATCAACTCTAATTTTGATTTTTCTTTCTTCACATTGTTTTGCTTCCAACCAATAAATGCTATTATCAACTAGATTAGCGATTACTTGATTTAGCGCTCCGTAACGTGCGTATAGAAGAAATCCTTTTTTATTTTCCAATTCAAATTCTATTCCTGCCTTTTCTAGTTTTTTCCTAAACACTTCTTTAATAAATCTAAAGGACTTCATTACATCAAATTCTTGTTTTGCTTCATTTCTGATCGCTCTCAAAGGGCTTAATCTTCTTAATTCATCCTTAAGAGATTCCAATGAAACCTTTAATTCTTCTTGTTGTTTATATGATAATTGACCCCCGTTTGCCACAATAAGAACTTTATTATAAAATCCCGATGTTAGTTTTTCAATTTCGTGAACAGAAACCGAAACGGCTAAACCATAACCAGCTTGTTCGGTCAATAAATCTTGTACATGCTGCATGGCTTTTAAACTCTTTTCCATTTTCTTAAGCGAGGATCCGAGTTCAAACAGTCTGTCTTTTGCAGCTTCCCCCTTTCCTAAATTAGCCAAGACTTCAGTTGGTAATTTTGTATACTGTTCAACCATCCCATTTATAATAGCTGCAGCTTGCCTTGAAACATCACCTATTTTCTTAGGTTCTTTAAGTATATCGCCCGACAAATTATTGTAGCTTTCTCTTTTAGATTTATAATAATTCTCAATCAACGCTAATATTACGGCTTTCGTTAATTGCGTCAAGTCGCTAAAGGCTGTATTATTTAATAGACCTTCGCGATTTGTCTTATCAATAAGATCAATATTGCTGGTTTGTTCCAGCTCAATAGATCCAATAAAATTATAATAGGATATGTTCTTTCCGCTTTTTATGTGACGGGTACTCAAACCAAGCCAATCCAATTTAGATCCATCTTCCGACGAAAAAACATTAAGACCGTCTCTGTAAATAGATATTCCTCCAAATTGGTCGAGATATTGCTTGAAAGCATCTTCTTTCGGTCCCTCTATCCATGGACGTATTCTATACCAAGCATTTAAGTTTATAAAAAACTGCCCACATTTTGGTTTTCTTAAATCATTATTATCCGACACCCATTTTGTTTTCTCAAAAGTCCTTAAATCATAATCTTCTTTTTTAGTTGTTTGTTTAGGTAATGGTACTGAACGTGGGGGATTAAATGAAAGCTCGTAATCACATACTCCATTTTCATCTACGATTCCACTGAAAGAAAATACCGGTTCAAATTCATCCGTTATCAACTCTTTTTCTAAATCAGGTATCTGTGGACAATTAATCGAAACATTAAAGTCATCCGGTCCTTTGTACGGCGATTTCAATTGAAGAATGGTTCGGTTAATATCATTTATCAATTTTTCAGTTAAACTAAATCCCGGCCTTCCTCCATATATGATTAATTGAGTACCGCTTTTTCTTTTCCCATAGTCTCTGGAAACTTTTCCTCTTGTTAAATGAATGCCTATAGAATCTAAGTCTGTTGAATGATTTTCATCATAATTATCAAATTTATCCCAATCAATTTCTAAAATATATTCATAATCGTTTCTTTCAACTTTTGTTTTAAGTATAAGTTTACTACCTAGACGCCGTGTTGCAAAACGTCCAACACCTTTTTCTCCAACGGGTAACCTACCCCCATTTTCTTTCTTTATGTTTTTTATAAGAGCTTCAAAGGTTCCCAGCTTTCCCCTTTTGATTGCTTCGTTTCTTTCCTTTTTTATTTTTTCTTTTATGTTTGTTTTTAATGTTGATGCGGGGCGTAACCAACCCTTTTCGATCGTCTCTTTATCCATTCCAATACCATCATCTTCAATAACTATTACCGGCCCTTTGAAATCATTGTATGCATATGCAGAAGTTGGTAATTCAACTAATCCGGGTACGTTTTCTATTATAATGTTACAATATGTGGCTCTCGCATCGTAGGAGTTTTTAATTAATTCAAGAATTCCCACTTTTTCTGTTGCGATAAGTTCTTCGCCTAAAACTCTCATTAGGTGTGCATCGGCGTGAAAACTAAGTCGAATACCTCCATCCAAACATATTTCTTCTAGTGCGCTTTCTTTGATTTGACGAACGGCATTTTGCGGATTATAATATGGCGGAGTTTCTCTAGGTCCTGTTTCATCTTCAAAAGGAACATCTTTATTAAAAGGCTTATAATCTTCTATCTCAACATAATATTTACCTGGTTCTCTTTTGTCTTCAATAGGTAATTTGCTGATTTTCCCTGTTCCATAGTAAACCCCTTTTCCGTTTCTTTTTGGTTCATAATAAATGAACTCAATTTCATCATCACTGAAAAAATTTAGATACTTTTTGGGGAAATGGTATAACTTGCCAGTAAAGTCATTATACTCTTGAGAATTTCGATATTGATCAAGGACTAAGAAAACCTTTTCCATTTGCCCTCTTTGGAAGTTTTATTTGAATTGATAGTATAAAATAAACAATTAGAGTTAATATTTGCATCCATTTATATAAATTCTTTTCAATATCAAACAATCAATAGAGACGCCCCCATCTTACCCGGACTGGCATTGAGCGTCTTTACAAGAAATCCTTTTATAAATCCATTCCAAACAAACATTTGAACTTCTTGCACGCGAATTGAGTTTTGTCGTAAATTATATCCGGTTAATGAAGCTCCCCGACGCAAGCGTCGGGGTATCTAAACTGCAAACAAATCTAATTGTGTTCTATATATTTGTTTATAGTCATTGCCTTGTTTCTGAACATATTCTTTAATTACTTTTTCATTCCC
>JAKAMS010000252.1 GCA_021812745.1 Bacteroidota bacterium
TTCATGGTAAAGTTATTGAAATAGGAAATTACACTGCGTCGGAGTTTTCTTTAATTCCGCCAAATAATGCTTCCGGAAATTTTACAAAAGTTACGCAGCGTGTACCTGTAAAAATTTCAATTGAAGACATGGTAAATGCTAATGAACATAAGCCTGTATTAAGACCTGGAATGTCTGTTGAAGTATCTGTGAAAGTGAAATAACAAATGTTCAATACTAAAAAAAAATCTATCCGCGGCGCAGCTATCAGCCAAATATCCTCGCTTCACCATGAGCATACTTCATATAAATGGTGGGTTCTGGCAAATGTAATGATCGGTACGTTCATGGCAGTACTTGATGCTACTATTGTTGATGTATCGCTCGCAAAAATAATGGCAACATTCGGAATTGGTGTTGATACTGTGAAATGGGTTGCAACGGCATATCTTCTGGTATTTGCAATTATGCTTCCAACCTCTGGTTGGATTGCCGACCATTTCGGCTATAAAAAAACTTATGCCTTTGCTCTTGGCCTTTTTACAATTGGGTCTCTTCTCTGTTCATTAGCATGGAATGAATCGGCTCTTATACTATTCCGTGTAGTTCAAGGCGCGGGCGCAGGTTTAATGATGCCTGTTGGAATGGCAATAGTAATGAGAGAATTTCCACCGGAACGGCGCGGAGTAGCTCTCGGATTCTGGACCATTGCTGCTGCTGCTTCCATATCTCTTGGACCAACACTCGGCGGTTACTTGATTGATAATTTTGCATGGCATGCTATTTTTGATGTGAATGTACCGGTAGGAATAGTAGGAGTATTTGCAACTTTGGTTATACAGCGAGAATATAAAACTTCCGCAACCCGTTCGTTTGATATTATTGGTTTTATTTCTATGGCAGTATTTCTTAGTGCTCTACTAATTGCTTTGTCAGATGGCAATTCGGAATGGAATACAGGGGGATGGACATCACCTTTCATTGTTACATGTTTTGCAATTTCAATAATTGCATTTGTTGTGTTTATGATTACCGAGTTAAATATTCGGCATCCGTTAATAGATCTCAGTCTGCTCAAGAATTTCAATTTTGCGATGGCGAATATAATATTGTTCATTTTTGGAATGGGAATGTTTGGAAGCACTTTTCTTTTGCCGCTTTATCTGCAGAACGGATTAGGATATACTGCTTTTCAGGCTGGTTCACTCTTTTTGCCGATCGGTTTTTTGCAAGCATTAATGTCGCCTATTGCGGGAAACTTAGCTGACAAGATTAATCCTAAAATTCCGGCGTTTTTTGGAATTGTCCTTTTAGCAATAAGTCTTTTCATAAATCATTTCCTTTCTTTGTTTTCAGAAACGTCTTCCATAATGGTCTCTCTTTATCTGCGCGGATTGGCGATGGGGTGGATATTTACTCCGTTAAGCACAATTGCACTTTCCGGAATTCCAAGAGAGCGTATGGCACAGGCATCAGGTCTTTATAATGTATTAAGACAGATAGGCGGAAGTTTTGGTGTTGCTATCATGGGCACTCTTTTAACTGACAGAACTATTTTTCATATTACTTCATACGGACAAGCGGTAAATCAATATGCGCCTGCTACTAAAAATATCGTTTCGGGATTAGCGAGATATTCACAACATGCTGTAGGTGGAACAAATGCAGTATCTGCGTTGCGGGCTAATGCTTTAGTTGCATATCATTTGAGCCAGCAGGCTTTTGTTTCAGCAGTTGATGACGACTTCTTTATAGCAGCGTTGATTACAATTCTCTGTGTCATCCCGATTTTATTCTTACGTTATAAGAAGAAGAAAGGACCTGAGCAAAAGATTGTAACTATGGATTGACAAAATTTATTATGCCGTTTTTCTTAAAGGCATCAAAAAGCATAATCATCAAGAAAATGAAATACTTAAATAAAAAAAATACGGATCAACAATGAAAAGAAATTTGAAATATATGTTTGCGGCGTCGCTTTGCTTTATCTATTCACTTTCACCAGCGCAAAATGTGGGCGAGAATACTCTAACTCTGAAAGATGTTATCAAACTGACGACCGAAAATCATCCTTTAATCAAACAGAAGGAAGATGAATTACGTGCGGCGCAATACCGCGTTGAACAACAGAAAAGTTTTTATCTACCGAATGTTAATGCGGAAGCATCTTATACCCGTATTGGTCCTATACCGGCATTCGCATTTGGCGGACAAAATTTAGAATTAGCTCCGGCAAACAATTATAATGTCGGTGTATTTGTTCACCAAACTCTTTACGATTTCGGCAAGCGTGATTCACAAGTAGATTACGCCGCATCATTTCTAACTTCAGTTAAAGATAACGAAGAATTAATAAAGAATGACCTTTCCGATCAAGCCGTTAGAATATTCTACGGAATATTATTTTTGGAAAAAAGTATTGCCGTCAAAGACACACAATACGCAACGTTACAAGAACATCTAAAAATTACCGAACTGAAAATAAAAAACGGAACCGCTACAGATTATGATGTATTGAGTACAAAAACCCGCATGGTCGAAATCAAAAATGAAAAAATCGAATTGCTGAACGAGATGAATAAACAGGAACTCTATCTAAAAGAATTGATCGGTATTGATCGGAAGAAAGAAATCAACATCTCCGGTCATTTTGATCTCCCAATGTATACTTTGAATAGTGATTCTTTACTTGGCACTGCTTACAATCAGAGACCGGAATTGAAACTTGTTACAGATGCACGTAATACTGCAAATCTTCAAAAAGCAATTGTTAGCCAAATAGACAAACCAGCTGTGAGAGCAGACTTGGGCTACGGATTTAAAAACGGCTACGAGCCGAATATAGAGGTAATGAGGGGAAATTGGTTTGTAGGTGTTTCTCTCGATGTTCCAATCTTTAACGGTAATCTAACCGAGAACAAAGTTAATGAAGCTAACGCAACGATAGATGCAGCAAATCAAAAAATCAAACAGGTTAAAGAATCAATCTCAACCGATGTTTATCAATCGGAGAGCGATTTGAAATCGAATGTAGAAAGAATGAATTCTACGCAAGAACAAATTGATTATGCGCGCGGATCTCTTGAACGTGCAAAACTTCAATACGAAAGAGGCGCTGGCACAAACCTGGAAGTGCTGGATTCTGAAACGGCATTAACACAAGCTCGGCTTCTAAATATTCAGGCAAAGTATAAAAGTATAATCAGTTACTACTCGCTTCGCAGAGCGGTTGGCGATTTGAGAATTTTATAAGAGATGTAAATAATCTAGAAATTAAAGAAAACCCCGATTATCTCTGTAGAATTCCATCTTCGAGGTTTTTGTTTTAAGAGTGATCTATAAAGCTGATTTATTGAACTGCGATTAAGGGAAGCACTAATAATTGCGTTTATCTTTTGAGATGGTGATTAATTAAGCTAATTTTATACTGTAATTATTTGTAATGCTTCAGTAACATACCTTTGTTTGTAATCCTTTATAAGATTCATTCATTTTACTGCTGATCCAAAACATAATAGATTTTCAACAATACTTTTTAGAAGGAAAATGAATTAATGTCATTCGAAAAAATCAATCTTATTAAACCAATTCAAAAAGCTTTAGCAGAAGAAGGATATACAATTCCAACGCCTATTCAGAGACAGGCAATTCCTATTATACTTGAAAAGAAAGATCTGCTTGGTTGTGCACAGACAGGAACAGGTAAGACAGCTGCGTTTGCCGTTCCAATTTTACAAATACTTTATAACGAGAAAATTGAAGACGATAAAAAAAGAACTATCCATGCTTTAATAGTTACTCCAACAAGAGAACTTGCTATTCAAATTGGCGACAGTTTTTCCGCTTATGGCAAACATACCGGACTTAAAAATGTGGTAGTCTTCGGCGGTGTTCCGCAAAAAGCACAAACGGATAGATTAAAAGCCGGAGTTGATATTTTAATTGCTACTCCGGGCAGACTGCTTGATCTGATGAATCAAAATCATATCAGTCTTCAACACATTAAATTATTTGTTCTTGATGAAGCAGACCGGATGCTTGATATGGGATTTATAAACGATGTAAAAAAAATAATTTCTAAATTGCCGTCTAAAAGACAGTCGTTATTTTTCTCTGCAACAATGCCTGCGGAAATTGTAAAACTGGCAAACACTATTTTACACAATCCTATTAAAGTGGAAGTAACTCCGGAATCACCAACTGTTGAAGCAATTCAGCAGGGAATCTATTATGTGGCAAAGTCGGATAAAAAAGCTCTTCTGATTCACTTGTTGAAGAATCCTTCCATTGTATCTGCGCTTGTGTTCACTCGTACCAAACATGGGGCAGATAATGTAGCTAAAGTTCTAAATAAGGCAAATATAAAAGCAGAAGCTATCCACGGTGATAAAGCTCAGAATACTCGTCAGCGTGCGCTGAATAATTTTAAAACAAAACAGACAAGAGTATTGGTAGCAACAGATATTGCCGCGCGTGGAATTGATATAGATGAACTTTCGCATGTAATAAATTTTGAGATTCCAAATATTCCGGAAACATATATTCATCGAATCGGACGAACCGGTAGGGCAGGATTAGGCGGGGTTGCTCTTTCGCTTTGCGATTCTGAAGAAAGAGCTTATCTGAAAGAAATAAACAAACTTATTTCAAAACCGATTCCGGTTATCGAAAATCATCCTTA
>JAKAMS010000253.1 GCA_021812745.1 Bacteroidota bacterium
GACCAGAAGAAAATTGATAAACAAACAACTAAAAATTTATCAAGACCTACAACAAAATCTTTGAATGAACTTCTTAACGAATTAGATCATTTTATCGGACTTGTCAGCATAAAAGAATCGGTAAAGAGTTTTGTCTCTTATCTGGAATTTTTGAAAGAAAGAAAACGGCTTGGATTAAAAGCAGAAGAAAAAATTGCAATCAACGCTGTGTTTCTTGGTAACCCTGGTACCGGTAAAACGACAGTTGCCAGGATGCTCGGAGATATTTTTTACGCGATGGGAATTCTTCCCAATGGGCATGTTGTTGAGGTTGACCGCTCTGCTCTTGTTGGTCAATACATTGGCGAGACAGCTCAGAAAACAGAAAAAATTATTAACGATGCAATCGGCGGTGTTTTATTTATTGATGAGGCTTACACATTAATCAAAAAAGGCGGAAGCCAAGATTTTGGGCAAGAAGCTATTGACATTCTTTTGAAAAGAATGGAAGACCGCAAAGGTGAATTTGTTGTAATTGTTGCCGGTTATCCCGAAGAGATGGAATCGTTTTTAAATTCAAATCCCGGATTGAGATCTCGCTTCAGTCAAACATTTGTGTTCGAAGATTACTCTCCGGATGAATTGGTACTTATTTTCAAACAGCTTTTGAAAAAAGAAGATTACGCAATTACTGAAGAAGCAGAAGAAATATTAAAGAAAGAATTTATTTCTCTTTATAGAAGCAGAGACAAATCATTTGGCAACGCACGCCTTGTTCGAAAATTATTTGATGAATCAAAAAGAAATCTTAGTAAAATTTGTTTAACCATTCCCGAAGAGGAAAGAACAAAAGATTTAATTACAACATTTAATGAAGAAGTGATCAGAGCAACTCTCTCAAAAAGATCCTCTAAGGCAATAGTATTCCCGATTAACGAAGAAGCATTGAATGAAGCATTGAACGAATTGGAAGATTTAGTCGGATTAAGCTTAGTCAAAAAAGAAATTGCTGATATGGTGAAACTTGCACGTTATTTTAATGAGCAAGGAGAAGATATTAAAAAAGTATTCAGCGAACATATTTTGTTTCTTGGCAATCCAGGCACAGGTAAAACAACTGTAGCGCGTATTTTTGGTCGCATCTATTCGGCACTTGGAATTTTATCGAAAGGACATCTTGTTGAAACCGACAGACAAGGTTTGGTAGCCGGTTATGTAGGACAAACAGCAGAAAAAACAACTACTTTGATTGACAAATCAATCGGAGGTATGCTTTTTATTGATGAGGCATATTCCCTTCTAAAACCGAGTGATTTAGGAAGCGATTTTGGCAAAGAAGCGATTGATATTTTATTAAAACGAATGGAAGATGACCGCGGAAGATTCATAGTCGTTGCCGCCGGATATACTGACGAGATGCTGAATTTTGTAGCCGGCAATCCGGGTATTCAATCGCGCTTCAGTAAGTCTTTTACTTTTGAAGACTATTCTCCTTCTGAACTAATGGAAATTGTTCATAGAACTTTAGCGCGGGAAAAGAAAAATATTTCGAAAGAAGCGGAAGAAAGATTACAAAAACATTTTGAAGAACTTTATAAAAACAGAGATAAAAAGTTTGGTAACGCACGCATTGTAAGAAATATTTTAGAATCTGTAAAACAAAAAATGCTCCTACGGCTTTCAGATATTCCCACCGAAGAAAGAAGTGAAGAAAAAATAAACACAATAGAACTTAGCGACATCAACGAGGTTTTGAACCGCGATGTGGAAGCAAAACATTTTGATGTTCAAGGCGACCCGCTCAAACTGCAAGAATATATCAATGAGCTTAACCAATTGATCGGACTTGATAATGTTAAACGCGATATTTATAAACTAATTAGTTTCGCAAAAATATCACAGTTGAAGAAAGAGCGGGGTTTGCAATCTGTTGACCGTAATTTACATTCCGTTTTTATTGGCAATCCCGGAACAGGTAAAAAATTAGTTGCAAAACTGATGAGCAAAATATTTAAAGAGCTTGGCATTCTGCAGAAAGGTCATGTTGTTGAAGTTGACAGAGCCGACCTTGTAGCGGGTTATCAAGGTCAAACTGCAGTCAAAACCGATAAGATAATTCAACAAGCACTGGACGGCACTCTTATCATTAAAGATGCTCATAATTTATTCTCTGATGAGAATAATTATGGGCAGGAAGCAATTGAAATGATATTGAAACGGATGCACGATTATAAAGGAAAATTTTTCGTTATACTCACCAGTCAAAGCGAACGGATGAAATCCGTTCTTAAGTTAAATCCAGGCTTATCTTCTTATTTCCCTAATGTTTTTAATTTTGATGATTATACTCCAATGCAGCTTCTTTGCATCGCGGCAGACATCGCGGAGAAAAACGGATATGCACTTGATGAAGGAGCACTTCAAGAATTATTAGATAGATTTGAACAACTCGTTGAAAAGCTCGGTAAGAATTATAACAACGGCAACCTTGCAAAAAATATTCTTTACTCTGCAATTACAAATCAAGAAGAGAGAATTTTTAACATCTTTGAACAAGATGATGTTGATTTGAAAACAATTACTCTTGAAGACGTTCAAAAGATAAAGATCTAACTCACCTACATCTTACTAAGGTTCTATGCTAGAATTACTGAATCTTGAGAAAATATTCGGAAACTTTACCGCTGTCAATCGGATTAACTTGAAGATTAACAAAGGAGAACTTTTTGGATTTCTAGGACCTAACGGTGCCGGCAAAACAACTACTATTAAAATGATTGCCGGCTTGCTTTCCCCTTCCTTTGGAAACATTTATCTGGACGAAACTGATATATGGCAAAAACCGATCGAGTCTAAGATGAAAATCGGTTATATACCGGATCAGCCGTTCCTTTACGATAAATTAACTGGCAAAGAATTTTTATACTTCTGCGGCGGACTCTATAATCTTCCAAAAGAAAAGATAAAAAACAAAATCACGGAATTGTCTGAGCAACTAAAAATCGGGGACTGGATTGACAAACGGTCGGAAGAATATTCGCAAGGAATGAGACAGCGGATTGTAATAGCTTCTGCTTTTCTGCATGAACCTGAGTTGCTTCTAGTTGACGAACCGATGATAGGACTGGATCCGCAGAGCGCGTTTGATGTAAAAAAAATACTCACAGAAAAAGCAAAGAACGGAACTACAATTTTCATGTCAACCCATAGTTTAAACGTTGTAGAAGAGATATGCACTCACGTTGGAATCATTAACAAAGGGAATATTATTTTTAACAATACCATCGAAGTACTTCATAATCTTAAACGGGAAAGCAATAACAATCTGGAAGAGTTTTTTATTCAACTTACAAATGAAGAGTAATGGAACAAATTCTTCACATACTAAAATTCAAAATTACCGCGTTTCTCAGGTTTGATACTAAACTTACATTCAACAGTATCATTAAAAGTTTTGGTAGCAGCTTAATCTACATAGCATTTGCCGCCGGAGGATTTTTCTTCGTTCAAAGATTATTCTATTTTTTACTCGTCGAGATAAGAATTGGTTTGTTTCTCCTTCACGAATTCATCTCAATGATATTGTTTATTTTTTTTATTTCCGTAAACATAGGCAACATTATAGTTTCATACTCCACACTTTATAAATCAAATGAAATTAATTTCTTTTTCACGAAACCAATTCTACCAGCCAGAATATTTGCGATCAAATTTTTAGATAATTTTTTCTACAGTTCTTCAACTTTGATTATGATGCTCTTCTCACTGTTAGCCGGATATATTTTTTATTTTAAGTTGAGCGTAGGAGCTTTTCTAATCCTTGTCTTCAATTTCATCCAGTTAATGTTCAGCGCAGCTTCTCTCGGCGTCATTATTCTTCTATTAATTATTCAATTAGCCCACAGGTATGGAATTAAGAAAATCATTTACTGTTTAATCAGTATATATTTTTTAACCATCGTTTTCTTTTTCCACCTTAACTCTCCCAAAACGTTAGTAACAACCGTCTTAAAATATTATCCGTTCGTTTCAAAAGATTTTTATCTGGAAGATTTAATTCCACAGCTAATTAAATTTCTTCCTAATAATTGGTTCGCGCAATCGGCATATTGGCTTGTCCGCGGAGACATTTCATTTTCACTAGCATATTTGTTATTGCAATTAGCACTTTCATTATTTCTTTTTTCAGCCGCAATTTATCTAGGTCACCACTGGTATTTCAAGACTTGGCTGTTAAATGCTAAACTGAGTGCGGATTTTGTTTCTAAGCGCAAAGAGAGCAAATCACTTTTTAATTTTGAGAATAAATCATTTTTGAAGCCGCAGACGGAATCAATACTGAAGCGTGATTTCTTGATGTTCATCCGTGAACCAAGCCAGTACATTCATTTTTTTGTTCTTCTTTTTTTAATTGGCGTTTTTATTTTCAGCGTAGCGGGAATAAAATTCGTTGGAATAGGCAATTATAATTTGCAGACAATGATTTATCTGTCACTATTTCTTTTTAACCTGCTTTTTATTTCTACTCTGTCTCTCCGGTTTATTTTTCCGCTTATTAGTTTGGAAGGTCAAGCTTTCTGGAAGTTGAAATCATCTCCGGTACAGAATAGATTATTCCTCAAAAGTAAAATTGTGATTTTCAGTTCGTTAATCCTTTTTATCGCACTTAGCTTGAGTTT
>JAKAMS010000254.1 GCA_021812745.1 Bacteroidota bacterium
GTGCAACCGGAAGTCATATCTTTTGGATAAAAATAGAGAACGACTTTCTTTCCCTTAAAATCATTTAACGAAACATTTTTCCCGTTCTCATCCTTAAGAGAAAAGGCAGGTGCTTTCTTTCCAATTTCCAACATAACCGGAACTCCATCACAAAATTAGAAAGGAAGATTTGCATCTTCCTTTCATTTTGGAAAAATAATCAAGATAATTTTTTAAGTGCTTCTTGAACTGCTGAATAGTTCGGTTCCTCACCGGCATTTTCTAAAACTTCTATATACTGCAGAATGCCATTTTTATCAATTACAAAAGCCGCTCGTTTGGCAACACCCTTTAGATCCCACTTTCCAGGCAACCATAAATCATAAAAAGCACCGTACTCCGGTGCAACTTCTTTATTGAAGTCACTTAGTAATGGAAAATTAAATTTATGCCGGTCTACCCAAAGTTTTTGAGAGAAGGGACCATCAACGCTTATTGCAAAAACTTTTGCGTTCAATCCTTCATAATCTTTCATGCTGTCTCTTGTTGAACATAATTCTTTTTCACAAACGCCAGTACCAACCGCTGGGAAAAACAAAAGAACAACATTACTTTTCCCTTTGAAATCACTCAAGGTAACAGATTCGTTATTTGTGTTTTTCAAAGTAAAGTTTGGGGCAACATCGCCTAATTTTAACGACATATAATTCTCCTTTCCTGATATTAGTCTTTAAGTTTTCGACCAATTCGAACTTTGATTTGGAATTCAACTTTATCTTCAGAAGTAACTCTGCCGCGTTGTTCAATAACTTCAAACCAGCCGACTTTCTTTTCGGCATGAGCTTCAAGAACAACATCTTTCACTGCTTGCGCTATACTTTCGGTTGAAACTCCAACTCTTTCTATAACTTCGAATGTCTTTGACATATAAACCTCTATGTGTGATTGAAAAGTTCAATTAAATGAATTTTGTCTAACTGCATATTAAAAATAGCTTATTAGTCGCTAAGATTAAAGGAGCGATTTTTACAATAAAAAAAACGATTGAATTGTTGCTAGATATGAATAAATCTTTCTATCTTTATGAAGACTAAATCCAAATAGTGGTTAATTTCTAAGATGAAAAGGGAAGATGCACACGAGGAGTTTCGCCGCTTTCTAAAAAGAGGTGACAATCGGATTACGCCGGAAAGATTTGAGGTTCTCGATCATGCGATAGATTATGAAGGGCACTTTGGAGCTGATGAGCTCTATATCAGCATGAAAACAAGCCACTCCAACATCTCGCGGGCAACTGTTTATAATACTATTGAATTGTTAGCGCAATGTGGTATTCTTTTAAAAAGAAATTTTGGTGAAAATAAAACACGATACGAATCGAACATCAACAAAACAAGTCATGATCATTTGATCTGTACAAACTGCGGCGCAATTATAGAGTTTTCAGAGCCGAAGATTCAGAAAATAGTAAAAACGATCTCTGAAGAAATTGGATTTGATGCAAGCGGATATTCATTCAATATTTTCGGCAAGTGCACAAATGCAAATTGCCAGCAGAATAAAAATGCCAAATAGCACATTAGATCAAGCTAGAAAAGGAAATCCGATTACAATTGTAAAACTTCCGAGCGGAGATATAAAATCTCAGTTAATCCGTCTCGGTATTTCCGAAGGCGACACTTTAATATGTATAGAACGGCTTCCCGGCGGAACAATTGTAGTACAAAAAAATCGTCAGGAAATTGCACTCGGTTTTGATCTAGCTAAAAAAATTAAAATTATTCTTCAGTAAAGCGATTGTTATGAAATCCGATAGTATACTAAAGCTTGACAGCAATAAAATCACTTCTTCACTTCTTGTTGACGAAGAAACCAATTCCACACATAAAGTTGTTCTTGTGGGAAACCCCAATGTAGGCAAGTCTTGTATCTTCAATTACATGAGCGGAATGTACGTTGATGTTTCAAACTTTCCGGGCACTACGGTCTCAATTACAAAAAGCAATTATAAGGGAAAAGATGTTTTTGATACTCCCGGCATTTATGGAGTTGGTTCATTCAACGATGAAGAGAAAGTTGCACGTGATATAATACTTTCTGCCGACGTTATACTTAATGTAGTTAATGCTCTTAACCTCGATCGTGATCTTTTTCTTACGCTCCAGTTAATAGATATGGGCAAGAAAGTTTCTGTGCTGCTTAACTTTAGCGATGAGTTGAAAAAGAGAAAAATTAAAATTGATACTCAAAAACTTTCCGAATTATTGGGCGTTGAAGTTTATGAAACTGCCGCTGTAGATAAAATTGGATTTGATAAAATTGGCGAAGCGATTGAGAAAGCCAGGACAGGAAAGCAAGAACTTGATCTGCATTTTATACTTCAGCAAGTAATGGCAAAATCAATTCCGCAAAGCGACTCACTTTTAATTTTAGAAGGCGATGAATCAATCGCCAAGAAGCATAATATTACTAATGGTACCGCAAACGAACGGGAAAAAATTTATATCGGCAGAAGAAACCGGGTAAATGAAATTATTGATGTTGTAGAACATGAAGATTCCAAAAAAGGAGAAATCTTCAATTTGTTCGGTCGCTATTCGCTGAATCCAAAAACTGGAATACCGATACTAATTGTTATGCTTGTCTTAGTTTATTTCTTTATTGGTGATCTCGTTTCTCAACGAATTGTAAACTTCACAGAGAACAAAATCGGCAAAGAGTTTTTTGAATATAACGCAAAATCTTTTGTTGGTAATTTTACGCCAGTTGATATAGACGTTGTAGTCCAAGACAATAATGGAAAACTACTTAATCAAAAATCATTCAGCTTTCCATCCGGCATTAATGGCAACATACAATTAAAAAATGAGTTTGAATTATTATCAAAACAAACCGGAGCCCAATCGGATTTTCATTTTAGTAATCCAATCGTAAAACTATTCTTTGGTGAGTTTGGCGTTGTTACTATGACGGTTACTTATTTGCTGTTCTTACTTCTCCCGCTCGTAATTGGATTTTATTTTGTTATGGCAATGCTGGAAGACAGCGGTTACCTGCCGCGGCTTGCAACAATGTTGGACCGTTCATTTAATAAAATCGGTTTAAATGGGCGCGCAGTTATTCCTATTATGCTCGGATTTGGCTGCATAACCATGGCAAACATTACAACACGTCTGCTCGGCTCAGAAAGAGAGAAATCAATTGTAACAGCAATTCTTCAATTTGTAATTCCATGTTCTGCACAGCTTGCGGTTATAGCCGCTTTGCTAAGCGGTGCGGGCTTTGGACCGATGATACTCTATGTTTCCGTGATCTTCACTGTCCTTATTACTCTTTCAACAATTTTGAATAAAATGCTGCCTGGTGAAAGCTCTCCCCTCCTAATTGATCTTCCTATGATTGGCTTTCCAAGAATGGGTAACGTTTTGAAAAAAACTTTTTTTAGAAGTTTCGGATTTATGAAAGAAGCGAGTTTCTGGTTTTTCATCGGGGCTCTTGCAGTTGGTCTGATGGATATTTCTGGAATACTTCAAGTCTGGCAAAATCTATTGGCTCCTTTCACAACAACCTGGTTAAAACTTCCTAAAGAAGCGGCTAATGCTTTTGTGATGGGAATGGTAAGAAGAGATTTTGGTGCGGCAGGACTTTTTCATATGAGTTTAACGGTAATGCAAAAAACCGTAGCAATAATAACTATTACTCTTTTTGTGCCGTGTATTGCAGCGTTTGTTGTTATGCTTAAAGAACGCGGCTGGAAAGAAGGAATGATAATTTGGTTTGGAACCTGGATTACTGCTTTTCTCATTGGCGGAATTGTTGCTCAATTTGTGATCTAAGATGGAAAAAAATGATTACTTAAAATATCCGCTCATCTGGCGCAAAGATGATTTCTTTATAAAGATCTACGCATCCATTCCGAACATTGCAACCGGAATTCTTATCACTACAGACAAAGCAACATTTATTGTTGATCCCGGCGATGGAATTTTACGCGACCTAAATAAAGATGTAGGTGCTGTTACAATATTAAAAGTATCGGATATTTTTATCAGTCACGGTCATCACGATCATGTCGGCGGTGTGTGGTCTTTGCTTACATATCTTTCCGTTATGAGAAAGAAGAGCGCTCTAAACATTTTTTATCCGAAAGGATGTAAAGAGATTGAAAGCATTTATCGCGCATTCATAAAAGTTTACGGCAAAGAACTATCCTACCAAATAAATCTCAAGCCGATTGAAAATTCAAAAAGTTTTAACCGCAATTCTGTATCCGTCAAACCGTTCAAGGTAAATCACCGTGAACTTTCTGATGATGGAAAAAATTCTTCACTTGTACCCTCTCTTGGTTTTAAATTTATTTATGATAGTAAATCTATCTGCTACGGCGGCGATACAGCATATTGTGAATCGTTGGTCAAGTACGCAAAGAATTCCGATTTAGCTATTATAGAAGCCGGCGCTGAGGACGAAAACACAACCGACCTGCATATGACAATCCTTCAAGCAACAGAGATTGGTAAAACTGCCAGAGATTATTTCTTGGTTCACGTTCCCGGGTAATTTAATTTTGTTGCGTTAATTATTCTCATCGTAATTTTTTTATCCGAGCGGCGAAGCGAAAGTTTCGTCTCTTTCATTTGTTCTTCTCAAAATTAC
>JAKAMS010000255.1 GCA_021812745.1 Bacteroidota bacterium
CAAGACAGGATGAAAGAGAAAAACTCGCTTCAAGTTTGGGAATCTCTCTTGATGAATTAAATAAACGCGCAGATTCTTTGCATGAAAATAATCCGATGATGGGACACCGCGGAGTCCGTCTTGGAATCACTTATCCTGAAATTACAGAAATGCAAGTACGCGCAATCTTCGAAGCAACAGCAGAATTATTAGCAGAAGGAAAGAAACCATTCCCGGAAATTATGATTCCTGTTACCTGCCATGTTAATGAAATCAAACATCAATATGTAATCGTAAATAAAATACACAATGAAGTTTGCGCAAAATTCGGATTGAAGAAAATTGCTCACCTAACCGGAACAATGATTGAAATTCCGCGCGCATGTTTAACGGCAGATAAAATTGCAGAAGTTGCTCAATTCTTCTCATTCGGAACAAATGATTTAACACAGATGGGCTTCGGATTTTCGCGCGATGATATAGGAGGATTTTTACCGGAATATCTTGATAAGAAAATTCTCCCGGTTGATCCGTTTCAGACAATTGACCAAGAAGCCATTGGCAAGTTGATGAAGATTGCCGTTGAAGGCGGACGAGCCACAAGACCAGATCTTAAAATTGGTATTTGCGGAGAACATGGCGGCGAACCAAAATCAGTAGAGTTCTGTCATAAGATTGGATTGAACTACGTAAGTTGTTCACCGTTCCGTGTTCCTATTGCACGTCTTGCAGCAGCTCATGCAGTTGTTAAAGAAATGCAATCTGTTAAACCGGCGGCAAAGAAAGCAGTGAAAAAAGTAGCTAAGAAATCAAATAAAAAAGTATCAAAGAAGAAGTAATATAATTCTGAAGAGCGGAGGTGCGAAGAATCTTTTGAGATTCTTCGCACCTGCCTGCCTGTTGGCAGGTGCGCTCAGAATTAAAAAAGAGGAGAATAAATGAAGTTATCAGAGTTCCAATACACTTTGCCTAAAACGTCTATAGCAAAAAATCCGGTTTCACCGCGCGATAAAGCAAAATTGATGGTGTTAAACCGTGCGACAGGCGAAATTGAACAACACAAATTTTCTGATGTGGTTGACTACATGCAGAAAGGCGACGTTGTTGTTGTCAATCAAACTAAAGTAATGCAGGCACGCTTATTCGGAAAAAAAGAAAGAACAAACGCAAAGATTGAAGTCTTTGTTCTTCGTGAATTGAACAAAGAAGAAAATATCTGGGATGTAATTGTTGACCCCGCCAGAAAAGTTAGAATAGGCAACAGAATATATTTTAACGATAAACTATGGTGTGAAGTAATTGATAATACTACATCACGCGGCAGAACTGTTCGTTTTAACGAAGATGCCGGAGATATTTTTAAAGCGATCGAAAAAATCGGGCATACTCCTCTTCCCCCGTATATTAAACGAGACGCCGTTCCATCAGATAAAGAAAATTATCAAACAATCTTTGCAGAAGTTGACGGTTCAGTAGCCGCACCAACAGCCGGTTTGCATTTTACTCCTGCATTGGTAAAAAAAGCTGAGAAACTCGGTGTAAAATTTGTACCTGTTATTCTTCATATCGGTCTTGGCACTTTCCGCCCTGTAGAAGTTGAAGATTTGACTAAGCACAGAATGGATTCGGAATATTTCGAAATTCATGAAGAAACTACGAAAGTAATTAATAAAGCTCTTGAAGAGAAAAAAAATATTTTTGTTGTGGGAACAAGTTCTTGCCGCGCTCTTGAAAGCAGCGTTACAGCAGATGGATTCGCCAAACCAAATTCAGGATGGACGGATAAATTCATCTTTCCGCCTTACGATTTTAAGGTAACTAAAAAACTGATAACAAATTTCCATCAGCCGGAATCAACTTTAATGATGCTGGCGGGAGCTTTTGCCGGATACGAATTTATTATGAAAGCGTACAAGAAAGCATTGAAGGAAGATTACCGATTTTTAAGTTATGGCGATGCGATGCTGATTATCTAAAAATTTTGTTTTGTGATTTGGGAATTTTGAAGTGAAAATTTTTGCAATCATACCATCGGGCGGAACGGGAAAACGGATAAATACAACTTTACCTAAACAGTATGTTCAGTTTAACGGTAAAGAATTAATTGCTTATACTCTAGACGTTTTTCAGAAATGTGAAATGATTGATGAGATTGTTATTCCGGCTCAAAAAGATTATTTCAAATTGCTTGATGAAATAAAAGAACATTACTCTTTCACCAAACTTTCAAAGATTGTTCAAGGGGGCGAAGAAAGACAGAACTCGGTCTTCAACGCCCTTAAATCTCTTAATGCTTCCGATGAAGATTTAATTGTAGTTCACGATGCCGCACGCCCTCTTCTTCCTCAAAATGTCTTAATCAATGCAATTGAAACAGCTAAAAAGTTCGGAAGCGCGGTTGTTGCCATTAAAGCTAAAGATACTTTGATTAAGGGAAATGATTTTGTTCTCTCTTTTGTTGACAGAGATGAATTTTATTACGCTCAGACTCCGCAAATTTTCTCTTATAAAATTTTATCCGAAGCATTTATGAAAGCAAGTGAAGATAAATTTCTTGGCACTGATGAATCTATGCTGGTTCATCGGATTGGACACAAAATTAAATTAGTCGAAGGTTCATCTTTCAATTTTAAGATTACAAATCAAGACGATATTAAACTTTTTGCTTTAATTTCCGAACATAACTGAGTGAGATTCGTTCTTGTTTATAAAATACTTTTTCTCTAAGTTTGACCACATTTTGGATGGATTTTAGATGTTAAACCTCATATTTGTTGTTATTCTTTCTTACTTGGCAGGCTCAATTCCTACAAGTATCATTGTTAGCAAACTCGTACGTGGAATAGATATAAGAGAACACGGCAGCGGCAATGCCGGCGGCTCTAATGTTTTTAGAATTCTTGGATGGAAATACGGCGTTCTTGTAATTCTTCTTGATGCTTTGAAAGGAGCTCTTGCCGTAATTATTGTCGCCCGTTTATATTTAGACAGTTTCCCATTCAAAAATATCACACCGTTCGATGACTTCACACTCGTTCAGATAATTTGCGGTGTTGCAGCTGTAATTGGACATATCTGGACTATCTTTGCGGGATTCCGCGGCGGTAAGGGAATTGCTACCGGACTTGGTGTTTTAATTATGATAGTTACAGTTGATATGGCTTTAGCTCTTGGTGTATTTTTTCTTGTTGTTTCTCTCTCCCGTTATATATCGCTAGGTTCAATTGCGGCAGCCGTTGCCGTTCCTTTGATTCTTGTAATAAGAGAAAATTTGTTTGGAATAGATATTCAAGGTTATCATACAATACTTCCGTTTACGATTCTCCTTGCTTTATTAGTTATCTACACACACCGTAAAAATATAGACCGTTTAATCAAAGGCAGTGAAAGCAAATTATCATTTGTTAAAAAGAAATCGGTTTAAATGAAGATTTCGGTTCTCGGAGCTGGCGGCTGGGGAACTACCTTAGCCATTCTTCTTCACCACAACGGGCATGAAGTAACACTTTGGGAATACAAACGCAGTTATGCAAAAACTTTAAGCCGTTCCCGCGAAAATAAACTTCTTCTTCCCGGAATTAAAATCCCAAAAGAAATTTACATTACTCACTATCTAGCAGAAAGCTGCCAGGACAAACATATGATTGTTCTCGCTGTTCCTTCTCAATTCATCCGGAGTGTGTTAAAGGAAATGAAGCGTTACGATTTTCATGATACAATATTTGTAAGTGTAGCAAAAGGAATTGAGAAAGATACTTTACTGACAGTCTCACAGATTATCAAAGATGAATTAAAAAATTTATCCGCCTCAAACATCGGAGTTCTATCCGGTCCAAGCCACGCAGAAGAAGTTGCTAAGAACATTCCGACTGCAGTTGTTGCCGCATCGCGCGATTCATTTACAGCGAAACAAATTCAATCGGCATTTATCACTTCATATTTCCGCGTTTATTCTACAACCGATATTCTTGGTGTTGAATATGGCGGTGCGTTAAAAAATGTTATTGCAATCGGTGCGGGTATTATTGACGGCGCAAAATTTGGAGACAATACCAAAGCAGCTATCATGACACGCGGCATTGCTGAAATCTCACGTCTAGGAATAGCACTAGGTGCCAGACCGGAAACTTTCTCGGGTCTTTCCGGCATGGGAGATTTAATTGTAACATGCATGAGCAAGCACAGCAGAAATAGGTATGTCGGCGAACAACTCGGAAGAGGAAAAAAACTGAAAGATATTTTGGAAAAAATGCAGATGGTTGCCGAAGGAGTTGAAACTTGCCGATCGGTACATCAGCTTTCTCTCAAACACAAAATTGAAACACCCATAGCAAAAGCTGTTTACAAAATATTGTTCGAAGAGAAAGACCCAACCAAAGCTACTTACGAGTTAATGACCCGCGACATGAAAGCCGAAGACGAATAGTTCTTGATACTTGATACTAGAAAACTTAATTCTGCATCCAGTATCAAGAATCAAATATCAAGTCTCTACTTACTTCCTTTTTTTTATTTATATTTCTTCCGAAACAAATTAAATTCAGTTGATTCATGTCCGATAAAATTTCAATGTCTGTTCAATATCTAAAATCCGTTGGACCGAAACGTGCGGAATCATTTTCACAAATCGGAATCCGTACAATTAAAGATCTTCT
>JAKAMS010000256.1 GCA_021812745.1 Bacteroidota bacterium
CAGAAATTTCATTTTTAATAATTTTTACGGTTCTAAATGAAGTGAACCTCTTTCATCTGTTTTTATAAGCTGGCTCCATTCATTGAATTTTTCAATTCCAAAGGAGTTTGATATGTTCAACGACATCTCTTCAAATTTATTACTGAAGGAGTTGGCAATAAAAACAGCTTCATTAAGAGAAATAGCACCGCCTTTTATGATAGATGAATCGTGGTGTGAGGCAACGGCATTAATAATTTCATCTTGAAAACCCCATAATTTTAATATGTAGACACCGGTATCAACGTGAGAAACACCAAATAAATTCATTTCTATTTCTGGAGAATTAAAATCATGAATACTCCGGAAGTAATTAGCGTTTTTCTGCTTATCATTTAATTGTAGTAATATGACTTTGCCAATATCGTGGATAAGCCCCGTTATATAAGCAAGTTCAATCTGTTTTTTAGCACCGGACTCATTTTCCATAATTGCTTTTGCAAGTTTTGCAACATTAGTAGAATGAGCTTTGATATCTTTAAGCTTCTGTTGAGTTTCTTCCGAAACATTACTCAAAGAAAAAATCTTTACATAGAGTACAAGGGTTTTAATTATGTTCACGCCCAAGAAATTAATCGCTTGAAGAAGATCAGTCACGCTGGATGGAATATTAAAAAATGATGAATGTGCAATATGAAGAACTCTTGCAGCAACTAACGGATCTCTTTGAATTATTTCTGCTACTCTGTTCATGGAAAACGTTGGTCTGCTAATCTCTCTTTCAAGCTTTTGATAAATATCGGGCAAAACAGGAATAGCGCCTAATCCGTTAATCTTCGTTATTAATTTCGCATCTAAATTATAGCTCAATAGTTTTGCTAAATCAGTAATAGTTTTTATGAGTTCTTTCTGATCTAATGGTAATTTTATAAATCTATGGATGCTTTTAGTTAAGAGGATTGTTCTCTCTTTCTCTTTTAAGTTTGACAAACAGACTCTAAAAATTCTTGGGAAGTTTGTCTGAAGTAAGCTTAAGAATTCCGAACTATTTAATTTTGGAGTGCTGAAATCGGTAATAACTATTGCAATATCATTTTTTGAAATAAAATTTATAGCTTCGACATTATTCCGTACAAAGAAAAATTCAAATTCTTTATCGGTCAGATCAATTTTTTTTATTTCTTGAATTGTTTCCGGTGAACCAGTTACGAATAAAACTTTAACGCTCATTAATTTTCCCAAAAAATCTTTTTTAAGACTATAATCGGCAAGAAACCAAAAAATTAGACGATTTATAGGCAAATATGTTCATATACTTATTATCGTAAAAAACCGAACAAAATTTATATTATAAAAAATATTTTTAAAGCGGATTAACCTTTTTTAACACAATCACGCTTTCTGAGGACTTTGCAAAAGTAAGCTTTTCAGATAAAAAAGTGGCTGGTACTATATTTATCAAGCTAAATAAAAAGACTATTTATACAAATCTGCCAACGGGCTAGCCGTTTCTCTCATAGAGTGAACTTTATTTGGCACCGGAATCGAAATATCTTTTTTAACATACTTTTCAAATTCATCTCTGAATCGAGTAATCATAAATTTAACTGGCCAAGCCGCCGCATCGCCTAATGCACAGATTGTATTGCCTTCAATATTATTTGCTACCCTAATAAGTAGGTCCAAATCTTGAGATGTCCCATGTCCTTCGTCAATTCTGCGTAAAGTTTTTTCCATCCAGCCTGTGCCTTCGCGGCATGGTGTACATTGTCCGCAACTTTCGTGATGATAAAAATGAGAAATACGCAACAATACTTTGAGTAGATTTGTATCTTCATCCATAACCATAACACCACCCGTGCCTATTGCAGAGCCGACTTCTTTGAGAGATTCTGCATCCATTCTAACACCTTCAAGCTGCTCTCCACGCAATGGCGGCATCGAAGAACCGCCCGGTATAACACATTTAATTTTTTTGTTACCTGGAACACCGCCGGCAATATTGTAAATTAAATCGGTTAATAGAGTTCCGGATGGAAGTTCATAAACTCCCGGTTTATTCACATGCCCGCTAATCCCAAACAAAATTGTTCCGGGATGTTTCGGAGCGCCAATTTTAGAAAACCACTCCCATCCATTTTTAATAATTGCAGGAATATTTGTAATGGTTTCAACGTTATTAATCGTAGTTGGGCAACCCCATAAACCACGCTGAGCCGGAAACGGCGGTTTAACACGCGGATAACCACGGAGTCCTTCAATAGAATTCATTAGAGAAGATTCTTCGCCGCAAATATACGCGCCTGCACCTTTATGAATGAATAAGTCACAACTGAAATCAATACCATATGTTTCCTTCATCTTCTCGCCAATAAATCCACGTGCATAAGCTTCCTCAACGGCTTTCTGCATCAGCTTAACCCATTTATGATATTCGCCGCGTATATAGAGATATGCAACCTTAGCGCCAATGGCATAGCAAGTTATGATTGCGCCTTCAATTAGCTGGAATGGATTATCTTCGAAAATTTGTCTGTCCTTAAATGAACCGGGTTCGCTTTCATCTCCATTAATACAGAGGTATTTGGGCTTATCGGTAGTCTTTGGCATGAAACTCCATTTAAGACCAGCGGAAAATGCTGCGCCGCCTCTTCCACGTAAACCGGATTTCTTCACTTCGTCAATAATTTCATCCGGAGTTTTGGTAAATGCTTTTTTAGCAGATTCAAATCCGCCGTTGGCAAGATAAATTTCAATCTGGTTAAAATCCGGTATTCCGGGAAGGACAATTTTTTCCATTTACTTGTAAGCCCTGGCTTATTTCAGCGAGTCTAAAATTTCAAAAGCTTTTTCTTTATTTAAATTTTCGAAGTATTCTTCGTTAACTGCAATCATAGGCGCATAACCGCATGCACCCATACATTCAACTTCTTCGAGAGAAAATTTTGAATCGGGGGAAACCTGCATGTGATCAAGACCAAGTTTTTCTTTTACACCGTCAAATATTTCATAAGCACCGCGCAGCATGCAAGAAACATTTGTGCATACCTGAATGTGGTATTTACCCATCGGCTTTGTGTGATACATTGTGTAAAATGTTACAACACTAAGTACATTAACTTTGTCTATACCAAGAATGTTTGCAATTTCTTCCATCACTTCGTTGCTAATATAACCGTTCTGTTCTTGCGCAATATATACCGTTTCCATAACAGCAGCTAAAGCCGTTGGATATTTTTTGCGTGCTTTTTCGATTCTAGTAAGATTCTCTTCTGTAAACTTAAATTCCATTTTCTTCTTCTATTTTTTCTTGCTCTTAATCTTAACTATTTATCAGCTTCACCCATTACAGGATCAAGACTTCCAATAATTGCAATAACATCTGAAACCATTGCCCCTTTACACAGCTGTGATATTGCCTGTAAGTTACAGAATGACGGTGAGTGTATTTTCAGCTTCCATGGTTGACCTGTTCCGTTACTTACAATATAAAATCCTAATTCACCTTTAGGATTTTCTACTGAAAAATATGTATCGCCAACAGGAGGGTTAATTCCATAATTGATTAACATAAAATCATGTATAAGCTCTTCCATCTTGGAATAAATTTCTGTTTTATGTGGAAGAACTTTTTTAGGTTCATTTGCGTTGACTTCGCCTTGCGGCATTTTATCCAGACACTGGAACAAAATTTTAACGCTCTCGCGAACCTCATCGCCTCTTAAGAAATAACGGGAGAGTGCATCACCTTGCTGATAAGTCGGAATTTTGAAATCAATTTCATTGTAGAACAAATATGGTTTTGCACGGCGCACATCATATTCAACACCACTCGCTCGTAGGTTAGGACCTGTAACACCAAGTGCAATGGCATCTTCTTTAGGCAATATACCAATTCCTTCGAGGCGTTCAATAAAGATTCTATTACCGAGAAGAAGTTTATCCATCTCAACAAGAGATGGCTCCAACTCTTCTAAAAATTTCCGAGTCATTGCAATTGCTTCATCATCCATATCCGAAGCAACACCGCCAATACGTGTATAACTTGTTGTGAATCTTGCGCCGGCAAGCCGATCGAAAATATTTTGCAATTTTTCACGTTCGCGGAATGTCCACATAACCATCGTAACAGCGCCAACATCCATTGCAAATGTGCCTATTGCAACCATGTGAGCTGCAATTCTAGAAAGCTCCGAAACAATCATACGAATGTATTGAGCACGTTTTGGAGCTTCAATACCAATAAGTTTTTCAACAGCAAGAACATAAGCAACGTTATTACACATTGTTCCGGTGTAATCAAGCCGGTCTGTATGAGGAATATATTCGATATAGCTCATGTTCTCAGCCATCTTTTCATATCCGCGGTGCAGATAGCCAAGTTCGGGTACAATGCCGGTAACTGTTTCACCATCAAGCCGTAACACGAGGCGCAGAACGCCGTGTGTAGCCGGATGCTGAGGACCCATGTTAATCACCATTTCATTTTCGAGCGCATCATCAATGGTGATGTTCTTATCTTCAAGAAGTTTCTTGTAAATTTTTTCTTCGTTATAAATTTGAGCTATTCTATCCATTCTATTCAGCTTTATATGGAAGTGGTAAAGAACCCGGAATGCCGAGCACAGGAAAATCTTTTCTTAATGGATGA
>JAKAMS010000257.1 GCA_021812745.1 Bacteroidota bacterium
GTAATTTTGAGAAGAACAAATGAAAGAGACGAAACTTTCGCTTCGCCGCTCGGATAAAAAAATTACGATGAGAATAATTAACGCAACAAAATTAAATTACCCGGGAACGTGAACCAAGAAATAATCTTTAGCGGTTTTACCAATTTCTGTTGCTTGCCGGATTGTCATATGAAGATCAGTCGCATTTTCGTTGCTGGCTCCGGCTTCTATAATAGCTAAATCGGAATTCTTTGCGTTTTTAGCCAGTGATTCGCAATATGCGGTATCGCCGCCGTAGCAGATAGATTTGCCATCATAAATAAATTTAAAGCCAAGAGAGGGTACAAGCGAAGAAGTTTTCCCATCATCGGAGAGTTCACGGTGATTTACTTTGAAAGGTTTGATTGATACAGAATTACGCATAAAACTCTTTGAATTATCAATCGGTTTGAGATTTATTTTATATGATAATTCTTTACCGTAAACTTTTATGAATGCGTGATAAATGCTTTCAATCTCTTTACATCCTTTCGGATAAAGAATGTTTAATGCGCTTTTCTTTCTCATTACAGAAAGATATGTAAGCAAAGACCACACACCTCCAACATGGTCGTGATGTCCGTGGCTTATAAAAATATCCGAGACTTTTAAAATTGTAACAGCGCCAACATCTTTATTTAGATCGCGTAATATTCCGTCTCCGGGATCTACGATAAATGTTGCTCTTTCTGTTGTGATCAGAATTCCTGTTGCAATGTTTGGGATGGACGCGTAAATCTTTATGAAGAAATCATCTTTACGCCATATGAGCGGATATTTTAAGTAATCGCTTTGTTTCATCTTAAATCACAAATTGAGCAACAATTCCGCCAATTAAAAAAGCGGTAATCCATGTACCGAACCAAATTATCATTCCTTCTTTCCATCCGCGTTCCTTTAACATAACAACAAACGCAGCAATGCACGGCACAAAAAGAGTTATAGTAATTATAGCAACCGTTTTTTGCATTATAGTTAGACTCATATGAAAAAGTCCTGCTGCGCCAAAATCTCTTCTTACCATTCCCATCACAAAAGCATTTGCCGCTTCTTTTGGAAGTTTTAACCAGGTTGTTGTGAAGGGAGCTAATAGATTCTGCCAGACTTTAAGAATGCCTGAAATATCCATCAGACCAACAGCAAGAGCGCCAATGAAAAACCAGAAACTTGCTTCTTTCATAAATCCGAAACTTCTAAAAAAAGTTTTTTTCAAAACGTTTCTCATTCTTGGAAAACCAATCATAGGCAGATCAATTAAAAGAGGAGAACTTTCACCCGGAAGCATTTTATTCAAAATTGTTGAAAGAGCAATTAGGACAGTAAAGATTACGGAAACATATAGTATCATCGGTCCAAAACCCGCTCCGCTTAACAATGCGGCAATAACTGCAAGCTGAGCAGAACATGGAATTACAAATTGCAGAATCGCGGTTACAATTGATTTCTCTCTTTCCGAACCAAGCAGACGTGTTGTAATGTTTGCCATTGTAATGCATCCAAATCCAAGCATAATAGGAATAACAGCGCGCCCGTTTAACCCTATTTTATTAAATGATCGGTCAAGCATAGTTGCAAGCCGCGGCAGATAACCGCTGTCTTCCAGCATTGCCATCACAAAATAAAATCCAATTACTAAAGGCAGGAGTAAGAAGAGTAAATAAGTAACCGTCATAGTAACAACGCCGAACTCTCCAAAAAAAAGTTTTGCAATTGGATTGCTAAAATGAAAATCAGATTGAGCGCCGGTTTGTTTTGAGAATGATTCAAATTCATTTTTTAATTGTATGTTGCCATTAATGCCGGATGGAAAGCTGAATGATTTTTGATTAAGTAGTTTTCCATTATTGTCTTGGACTACAACGTCTATATCAACTGGCGTAAAATTACCAACAAAAGATTTTGCGTTATATTCAAAAAACTCTTTGCCGATTTTGTTCTCTGTGAAGTTTACAATTCGTTGAGAAACGAGATCACCAATAAAGAAATAAACTAAGACAAGCATAACAATTAGTATCGGTATTCCAGTTTTTGGATTCAGCGAATAGCGACCGAACAAATTGAAGATTTCTCCTTTTTTGGAATCTTCATGTTCTACAACATCAATAATTTCATTTACCCGGTTTCTTCTGCCGATATAAATTTTTTCCCGTTCGTTTGCGGTACCATTAGTAATATTATGCTTCTTGGCGATTGATTCATCGCCTTCTAAAATTAAAAGTGAGTCGCTTTGCGGAATTGATTTTGCCATTACTTGCTGAAGTATAAAATGCAGATCAAGTTCTTGCTTTCCTGTCCTGGCTTTCTCAATCGCTTCGCCAATTTTATCAAATCCAATTTTATCTACAGCGGCAGTTTCATAAACTTCAACGCCCAATAATTCGGAAAGTTTTTGCGTATCAATTTTAATTTTTCTCTTTTTCAACTCATCGCTAAAGTTAAGCAGCACAGAAACTTTCTTTCCCATATCTATTAACTGGAGCGTAAGAAAAAGATCACGGTCGAGATTAAGAGCATTAACTACATTAAGTATAACGTCGGCAGAAAGTATTATATCACGTGCAACTTTCTCTTCATCGTTGAATGAACCAACTCCATAAATACCGGGAGTATCAAAAATATCTTTTCCCTTATAATTACTTTTTGTGATTGATACTGTTGTGCCCGGAAAGTTCGATACATCCACATACATTCCGCTCATGTAATTGAAGATGCAGGACTTGCCTACATTGGGATTTCCCACGAGCACAACTTTTTGTGTGGAGTTGGTTTCTTCTTCAACAAGAAGGGGGGAATCTATTTTATTGCTTAATATATTATCAGATTTCATAACAATCACTTTACTGAAGTATAATTTTAATTTTTTTAGCTAGATCAAAACCGAGCGCAATTTCCTGACGGTTTTTTTGTACCACGATAGTTCCGCCTGGTAAACGTTCAATACATTTTAAAGTATCACCTTCGGAAATACCGAGGCGTATTAACTGAGATTTTATATCTCCGCTCGGAAGTTTTAGAATTGTTATCGGATTTCCTTTTTTAGCTTTATCTAATGTGCTATTTGGCATTTTTATTCTGCTGGCAATTTGCATTTGTGCATCTGCCAAAAATGTTGAATGAATATCCGCTAGCGTCAAATCCAATTTCTTCAGAAATCGTTTTAACTATTTTTTGAATCTTTGGTTCTGAAAATTCTTTAATTGCGCCGCAGTTTGTGCAGATCAAATGATCATGACTTGTTTTATTTACGTTCGATTCGTAACGTGTTTTATTCTCACCGAAATTTCTTTTTAAGAGAATACCGCATTGTGCAAGCAATTCAATAGTATTATAAACAGTTGCCCGCGAGATGTTGGAGTGGCTTGTTTTCATGCTGATATAGAGTTCATCAGCTCCAAAGTGCCCTTCATAATCTATGGCATGATCGAGAACTTCAAATCTTTCCGGAGTAATCCTATTGTCGCCTCTTTTTAGAAATCGGTGAAATTCTTCGTGTGCATCTTCTCTTTTCATCTTAAAAATTAACCACTATTTAGATTTAGTCTTCATAAAGATAGAAAGATTTATTCATATCTAGCAACAATTCAATCGTTTTTTTTATTGTAAAAATCGCTCCTTTAATCTTAGCGACTAATAAGCTATTTTTAATATGCAGTTAGACAAAATTCATTTAATTGAACTTTTCAATCACACATAGAGGTTTATATGTCAAAGACATTCGAAGTTATAGAAAGAGTTGGAGTTTCAACCGAAAGTATAGCGCAAGCAGTGAAAGATGTTGTTCTTGAAGCTCATGCCGAAAAGAAAGTCGGCTGGTTTGAAGTTATTGAACAACGCGGCAGAGTTACCTCTGAAGATAAGGTGGAATTCCAAATTAAAGTTCGGATTGGTCGTAAACTAAAAGACTAATATCAGAAAAGGAGAATTATATGTCGTTAAAATTAGGCGATGTTGCACCAAACTTCACTTTAAAGGACACGAATAACGAATCCGTTACCTTAAGTGATTTCAAAGGGAAAAGTAATGTTGTTCTTTTATTTTTCCCAGCGGTTGGTACCGGGGTTTGCGAAAAAGAATTATGTTCAACAAGAGACAGTATGAAAGATTATGAAGGATTAAACGCAAAAGTTTTTGCAATAAGCGTTGATGGTCCCTTCTCTCAAAAACTTTGGGTAGACCGGCATAAATTTAATTTTCCATTACTAAGTGACTTCAATAAAGAAGTTGCACCGGCGTACGGTGCTTTTTATGATTTATGGCTGCCAGGAAAGTGGGATCTAAAAGGTGTTGCCAAACGAGCGGCTTTCGTAATTGATAAAAAAGGCATTCTGCAGTACGCAGAAGTTTTAGAAAATGCCGGTGAAGAACCGAACTACTCAGCAGTTCAAGAAGCACTTAAAAAATTATCTTAATTTTTTTTCAAAAATGGAAGGAAGATGCAAATCTTCCTTTCTAATTTTGTGATGGAGTACCGTTTATGTTGAAAATTGGAAAGAAAGCACCTGCCTTTTCTCTTAAGGATGAGAACGGGAAAAATGTTTCGTTAAATGATTTTAAGGGAAAGAAAGTCGTTCTCTATTTTTATCCAAAAGATATGACTTCCGGTTGCAC
>JAKAMS010000258.1 GCA_021812745.1 Bacteroidota bacterium
AGCATAGAACCCATTCGAATTGCTGCCGAAGCAACGGGAAATGTGTATTTTGAACAGCAGATAAAAAACATTGCAATTCCTTTAATGATTAAAAAAGGTGTTGGAATAACAGAATCATTTGAAGCTAGCGGAGTATTTACCGAAACTGCATTGTCAAGATTTCACTCCGGAGAAGAAACCGGTACAATTAAAAATACAGCTTTTCAGCTGGCTAATTATTATGAAAGTGAAACAGTATTCAGATTAAAAAACGTTATTGAACTTATTCAAGTTGGAATTGCAATGGTTATTATGATAGTGATGATTGGACTTACTCTAATATCGGCTGAGACTGCAACTATTAATCCAAAATCACCATCAATGAAATAAATAATATTAAGGAAGAATTAACAATGATTGATGCCCAGCTTGAAATGACCGATAAGATTGGTTACTTGCTCTTAAAGAAAGGAATAATTGATCACAATATATTAGAACAATCACTCAAAATTAAAGATGCTGATCAGACAAAGCTGAAAAGAAATCTTGCACAGATTTTAGTTGATGAATTTAAATTTGATCACGATATTATTTTTAGAGAAGTAGCAGTTCTCTATGCATTTAAAGAACTAAATGTTCGCCCGGAAGAACTTTCCGACGAACGTATTGCAGAAATAAAAAACTTGATGACACGTCAAGGCGAAGATGTAAAAAAAATGCTTCTCACTCACCGGGTAGTTCCATTCAGATACGACGATAAAATTAAAGATAAGTTAATTCTAGCGGCAGTTGACCCCACTGACAGAAATCTTGCTAAAGTCGCTTATACCTTAAACGTAAAAAAATACGAAATAAATTATCTTCGAAAAAAAGATTACGATAAACTTGTGGCTATTCTTGCGCCGACTGAAAATGAATATCTAAAAATGATTCAGGAAGCCGGTGAAGAGATTCAAGTAGTTCAAGATGAAGCTTCGGTTAATGAAGAAGAACTTGATGCAGAAATTAATAAGAGCGCACTTGTAAATCTTATTGAAGCAGCATTGGTCGAGGGAACCCGTAAAGGCGTCAGCGATATTCATTTAATTCCCAAGTCTGGCAATAAAACAGAAATTCATTTCCGTCTTGATGGAAAATTAATGCTTTGGCATACACAAGAAGGAACTTTGCCGGAAGCTGTTATGGCAGTTGTAAAAGATAGATCAAAAGGGCTCGATCGTTTTGAACGTGAAAGAGCTCAAGACGGTTTTATTCAGCGCGAAATAGACGGACACATAATTCGTTACAGAGTTTCTGTTTTGCCTATGGTGGGAACGGAATTAAAAAATAAATTTGAAAGCGTTGTAATAAGAATTCTAGACGATAGAAAAGTAATACGCGATCTTGGCAAACTTGGTCTTACCGGTTATGCGCATACTGCATTTGCTAAAGCGATCAATCAACCGCAGGGAATGATTATTCTAACGGGTCCAACGGGTAGCGGAAAATCAACCACTCTTGTTGCAGCTTTATATCAAGTTATCACTCCAGAAAAAAATGTTCTTACAGTAGAAGACCCTGTAGAATATGTTATTGAAGGCGCCCGGCAGTTAAAAATTGGTTACAAAATGAATTTTGAGCAAGCAATCAGATCAATTCTTCGTCACGATCCGGACATTGTTCTGGTTGGTGAAATGCGTGATAAAGAAACAGCAGAGACAGCTATAAAGCTTGCAAACACAGGTCACTTAACTTTCTCAACACTTCACACCAACGATGCGCCAAGTGCAGTTGCACGTTTGTTCAAAATGGGTGTAGAACCTTTTTTAATTGCTTATGCAATCAATATAATTGTTGCCCAACGTCTCATAAGAAAACTTTGTGAAAACTGTAAGAAAAAAGTTACAAACCTAGAAGAACATATTCTTCCTTCCGGTCTAGACATTAAAGAATGGACAGGCGCCGAAATTTATGAAGCTGTTGGATGCGATAGATGTAATCACACTGGTTATAAAGGCAGAATGGCAATTCATGAAGCACTCTATTTCACAAAAGAAATCAGAAGAGCAATTGTTCAATCCGGAGAAGATGTTGATGAAGAAGCAATTCGTACACAGGCAAGACTGGATGGAACTATGAGTTTGAGAGATTCCGGCTTTGAAAAAGTTAGACTTGGATTAACCTCCATCCAGGAAGTTATTGGCGCAACGATGGAAGACTAATTTTACAATGCTTATTATATTTAAATAAAGTATTTTATACTATGCTTTTCACCAATTAAGACGGTTACTCTTGATGATTGCAGATGCAAAACAAGTCCTCACGGCATTTACCACAAAAATTCCTACAACTATCTTAGGTCCGGAAAGAGTTCGATATATTATCGAGCATATTAACGAACTTCAAGTTGAACAAAAAATGCTTCTGCTTAATTTAATGAATGATATTTTGGGGATGATGATTGAACGTCAGGCATCGGACATTGAAATCGGAGGATTCGGCGCTCAAAATTTTGTATGGATGAGAATATTTGGAAAAAAAGAACGCGTAAAAGATCTTCCTCAGTTTTCCGAAGATGAAGCATCAACACTAATAATTTCTTTGTTGAACAAGACCCAATGCGAGATGCTTTTATCGGAAAGGAATTTGGATTTTAGTTATTCTTTCAAGTATGATAAAGTTCAAGCTGTAGTTCGTTTTCGTGCAGATGCTTATTTTGATCTTGATAGTGTGGCTTTAAATATGCGTTATATACAAGCCAGAATTCGTCCAATTGAATCTCTCGAATTTCACCCATTCGCAATTAAAATGATGAGCCACAATTACATAAAGTTTGGGCTATCATTAATAACTGGAATTACTGGTTCTGGTAAATCCGCCACACTTGATGCAATTATTGATTATCACAACGATTCCGATCCTTGTCATATTGTAGTTATTGCTTCGCCTGTGGAGTTTGTCCACAAATCACGCGCGTCAATTATCAAGCATAGAGAAGTTGGAAGAGACGTAACGTCATTCAAAGATGGAGTAATTCAATCATTACGCCAGGATCCGGACATAATAGTAATTGGAGAAATGCGCGATCCGGAGACTATTCTATCGGCGCTGGAAGTTACAGATACCGGACACAAAGTCTTTTCAACACTTCACACATCATCTGCCACCGAGTCCATTGATAGAATAGTTGCAGAAATACATCCAACTGAACAAGAACGTGTTAGGAATAGGCTGGCAGATGTCTTAATTTCGGTAGTTTCTCAGAAGCTTATACCTAGTTTAGACGGCAAACGTGTTCTTGCAAAAGAGGTTCTAATTGTTACTCCTTCTGTTAAAGCGGCAATTAAGAATAACAATACAAGTGAAATTTACATGATGATTAATCAAGGTGCTCCGCAAGGCATGATTACGATGGAACAAGATTTGCTACGTTTATATGCGGAAAGGAAGATTTCTAAAGAAAATGCTGTCTCTTATGCCAATAATAAAACAAGAATTTTACAATTGATGAAAGGGTAAGTTGAAACAGGTTGTATGTCTATATAATGAAGGAACCGATGCAAAAGTTGCTGTTTTATCCAAAGATAATAACGGCGTCAAAGTTCACCGTGTATCGTCTTTAACGGTATCGCGTTCAATCATATCTTCTTCTAAAAAAGAAGTAATGGTTGAACTAGAAAATAATGTGATGGATACCGATTTGTCTTTCGATAACCTGGAATCAGTAAGTACTGTAGATTCTCAATCGCACGAAAGAGCAGATGTTGAGTTGCTTGATGAAGCTTTAAGCGATTTGAAATTGCGTAATATGCTCTTCATTCCGGTAGTAACCGAACCGATAGTGAACTATCATTCATACGATGGACCGCGCAATCCAAACAAGAGAAAATTAATACAGTCGGTAATTGACGATCTTCAAGCAACCAAAGGAATTACAGTAACTGAAGACTTGGTTGATGTTACCGAAATGAATGAAAAATCAATGCTCGGAGTTTTTCTTGAAGGAGATATGCCTAGTGTTGATTTGATAGGTCAGCTTGCTAATTATAATAAAAGGCGCTACCTAAAAATTCCAACAATAAAAACCGCTGAACTTTCTCTTGCTTATTATGTCTCAAAATCAACAAAATTTTTTCCTGAGGATAACTCGCTCATTGTTTACATTGGAAAAGAATACAGCAAACTTATTTTTCTTGAAGGACAAAAATTAAAACATATCGGTTCGCCTTTAGACATCGGCACAAAAAATCTTCATACATACGATGTTTATTTTTCTAAGATATTGCTCGAAATGGAAAACGGCGGTATCCCGAAACTCGATAATATTATTCTTTGCGGCGAAGACCGATCAGAAAATTTAATTCTTTCCTTCTACGGAACATTTCCAGAAGCGAATGTATCCGAACTGAAATTTGAGAATTTTGATTCAACAGGACTTAACGAAGAAGATCAAAAAAATCTTGCTCTATACGCAGTTCCAATTTCAGCCGGTATCGAATATTTTGATGAATTAGATAAGACACACGTTGGTGTAAATTTTCTTCCAAAATATATTCAAGAGAATCAAAAGTTTTTACAATTCGGATGGCATAGTTACGCATTAATGCCATTCTTATTCGGCGCGGCATTCTTCTTTACTTTCAAAACACTTTC
>JAKAMS010000259.1 GCA_021812745.1 Bacteroidota bacterium
GAGATTATTTTGATCTGATTAAGATATCGGATAAGAAATTATTTGTTGCTGTCGGAGATGTTTCCGGCAAAGGATTAAGCGCATCGTTCTACATGTCTAAATTACAGACTATGATTCGTCTCTATTGCATCGATGGAAAATCGCCCCGCGATGTTTTGATTGATGTGAACAAAAACATTTTTGAAAATATTGAAAGGGGCTGGTTTATAACTGTGTCTCTTGCACTATTTGATCTTGAAACAAAACGTGTAACATTTTGCAGAGCAGGTCACCCCGGCATGATTAGAATTCGCAAAGGTGAATGTAACACTTTTTCACCTATGGGAATGGGAGTCGGCTTAGACAAGGCTGAACTGTTCAATTCTTCGCTTGAAGAACAATCTTTACAGCTTCAACCGGACGATTTATTCTTTATCTATTCCGACGGAGTAACGGAATTGATGAACTCGGCAAACCAATTTTACGGCGAAGCAAGATTAGAAAAATTATTGACTGCCAATTCGAATAATAGTTGCTCTCAAATAGAAAAGACTTTACTTGATGAATTAAATGAATTCCGGGGAAAAGTTTCTCAGTATGATGATATAACGGTACTTACCATCAAAACTACATTTTGAAAGAGGTAATCTATTGGTTGTCTCGAACAAGATGGTAAAACATATCCTTAAAATGGAAAGCTGTTTTTAATTTTTATCATGTGTGCGCACACAAATTATTTAGATTGATTTTGTCTACAAAATTCCAGTTTCTATAGATAGAAATAAATCTATTGTTAGGGGGAAAGACTTTCTTAATCACTACTTTAGAACTGTCATTCCGTACTTGATCCGGAATCTTCAGTATCGAATTTAGATTGATGCTGAAATAAATTCAGCATGGCATTATTGACTTTTGAGACAGCCTCTACAGTTTAAAACAAAAAAACCCCGGCTTTGGCGCCCGGGGTTTTTTGTTGTGAATCTATAAAGAATATTAGAAAGTAATTTTTGCTTTGGCTCTGTTTGCATACTCAAGAACAAATGCACCGGCAATAAATACCGAAGAGTATGTTCCGGTTATCATACCAATCATCAATGCGAAAGCAAAGCTTCTAAGAACTTCACCGCCGAATATCAGAAGAACAATGATTGATATCATAACTGTGAAAACGGTAATAATTGTTCTGCTAAGTGTCTTGTTAATAGCGTGATTTATATTCTCTTCTACAGAAAGAGTTTTGTGAATTTTCATTTGTTCACGAACTCTATCAAAAACAATTACGGTATCGTTAGTAGAGTAACCAACCAACGTTAAAAACGCGGCAACAACCGTAACGGAGAATTCAAGATTCAAGTTGGGAATTACGCCATACAGAGCCGCAAAAATTCCTAGTGTAAGAAGCACATCATGGAAAAGAGCTAGCACCGCTCCAACTGCGAATTCAAATTTGAAACGGAATCCGAGATAGATTAAAATTGCAACGAGTGAAAGAAGAACGGCGAGAACAGCATTGCGTTTTAATTCTTTTCCTACCTTAGGACCAACATTATCTTCTTTCTGAACTTTGAAAGAATTGTCTTTAAACTTTTGCGATAAGTTCTCTTTGATTATATCCGATATACCAAGGCGAACAACGATTGAAGGGTCGTTTGATTCTGAAGAAGCTTTTGTTGTTTGATATCCGGCATCGGATAGTCTGTTTACTAAAACGCTCGCAATTTGAGGATCTTTGAAAGTATATGTTATTGTATTCGATGTTGAGTCTGTAACTTTCTTTTCAACACCGGGATAAATATTCCCGATCAAAGATTCAATTCTGGATTTTACATGTGGAACAATTTGTTTCGGAATTTCTTGTAATTCAGTTCTAAGAAGAATACCGGTAGATCCGCCAAAAGTTTTTACTTCCATATTTCCTAAGCCAAGTTTATCAACTTCACTTCTTACATAAGAAATATCAACTGGTCTATCAAATTGAAGAGCTATTTCGGTTCCACCTTTGAAATCGATTCCAAACTGAATACCTTTAACAATAATCATGATTAAACCAAAAAGAAGTATCGCAGAAGACACAATGTAGAACGTTGTGCGTTTTCCCATGAAATCGATATTTAAATTATCAAAAAGTCGCATCTATGATTTATCTCCTAAAATTTAACCAACGTTTATTTTATAACCTTTTGCCAGCATGAAATCAAAAATGACTCGAACAATTACCAACTGGCTAAACAAGCTTACAATCAAACCAATCATCAAAGTAAGTGCAAAACCTTGAACAGGCCCGCTTCCAAATTGATAAAGGATAATTCCCGTAATGAACGAAGTTACGTGAGAATCAAAAATTGGGGCGAAGGAGATTTTAAATCCGGCATCCACTGCAGCTTTAACAGTTTTGCCGGCAGCCAGTTCTTCTCTAATTCTTTCATAAATAATAACGTTTGCATCAACAGCCATACCCATCGTTAGAACTATACCGCCAATACCGGGTAACGTTAGAGTAGCACCAAAACCGGCAAGAATCCCAAGTAGATTCAAAATTGTAACCGTAAGTGCAACAATTGAAAACAGTCCACCTTTTTTATAATAGAAAGCCATGAATATAGAGATGAGAATAAATCCCATAAGTGTTGAGTTTATTCCTTGACGAATGGAATCTTGACCTAATGATGGTCCAACTACTCTTTGTTCAAGGATTTCAATTGGGGCAGGAAGAGCACCGGCTTTCAAAACGATTTCGAGGAGTTTGGCTTCTTCCATGTTAGCGGAACCAGTAATTCTTGAACTGCCGCTTGGAATTTTACCTTCGATAGTAGGAGCTGTATAAACTTGTCCGTCAAGTATTACGGCGCATCTTTTACCGATATTAGCGCCGGTTATTCTAGCCCATTCGCGTGCGCCTTCATTATTCATCTGCATTGTAACTTCAGGTGCGGATGTAGATGGGTCAATATTAGCTTGAGCGTCAACAATAACTCCGCCGGTTAATTCAGCTTCTTTGCTCACCATATACATTCTGTAATAATCAATTCCGTCATTGCCTTTCATAGGTTTTGCATCATATAGGAATTGAACATTATCCGGCATTACTTTTTTAACATCAGGGTTTTCAAGTAAGGTATCAATCTTAGCACGATCATTATCTTTAACATATGCATCGGCGCTTCTTTGAGGATCAATCAAACGCGCAAGAGCAAAGAAAGGATGTTCTTTAGCAAATTGTTCTTCAGTAAGTTTTTGATCTTTCTTTGCAGTATCTGTTTTTACTGCGGAAGCAGTTTTAGATTTTGCCGAATCAATCTTATTCAGACTGGCAAGTGTTTCATCAATTTTATTCATAATGGCGATAGCAAAACTAGCATCCTTCACCATTTTGAATTCCAACAAAGCCTGTCCTTGAAGCAGGCGTTTTGCTTCTTCTTCTCTAGCAATGCCCGGTAATTCAATTACAATTCTGCGGGAACCTTGCTTTTGGATGCTCGGTTCAGAAACACCGTATTTATCAACTCTATTGCTGATAATTTCGATTGCTCTAGTAACAGCATCGGTTTCCTGCTGGTCTAATTTAGCGGCAATTGCATCATCACTTTCGCGAATAGAGCCAAAGTATCTGCTCATCCGGATATTTTTTGCTTTCATCTTACGGGCAAAAATTGAAACAACATTTTCTTCGGTTAATTTTGAATCGTTTTCCGATTCTTTTAATATTTGTTTGAATTGCTGGTCAGGGTCTTTAGCTAATTTTTCAAGAAGCTTTGCGGTATTCACTTCCATAACAAGATACATTCCGCCCTGAAGATCTAGACCAAGCTTCATTCTTTTTTCTCTCGCGGATTTGTATTCAGGAGTATTAACAAGAATACTATCCTTGAAGGAGTTAAACTTATCTTTTAATTCTGCAGAAGTAATTGAGGGGTTGCTCTTTTTAATTTTTGCCTCATATGAATCCTTCATAGCCAAAACCGTATTGGTGTTTCTTGAATCTTGATATGTTGGATAGAGAAGGTAAAAGCAGAGAGCAATAACCGCGATAATCATTATGATTCTGAATCTTAGCTCTTTCATTCTGGTATGTAATTTTTAGTGATTGAAATAGTAAAATTTGTGATTATGAAACAGCGCCCCGAATGAACGGGGCTTATAAAGCAAAAATAAATCTATTCTCTTACAACCCAAGTTTTAACAACAGCAGAAACACTCGGGTGAACTTTAATAGTTACACTATATATGCCAAGAGATTTAATCGGCTCTGTAATTTCGATTTTTCTCTTATCAATGTCGTAACCTTTTTCTTTCATAGAGTCAGCTATCATCTGACTTGTAACGGTACCAAAGATTTTATCTTCTTCACCAACCTTAACAGGAATAGTGATAGATACTTTTTCTATATCGTTAGCGAGTTTTTGTGCAAGTTCAAGTTCTTTAGCTTCTTTTTTAAGAATTTGTTTTTTTTCTTCTTCAAGTGCTAAAATATTTCCTTTAGTTGCCTGATATGCAATTTGACGGGGGATAAGATAGTTTCTTGCATATCCGTCTTTAACGGCAACTACATCACCAACTTTTCCAAGCTGATCAAAATTTCTTCTTAATATTACTTTCATCGCCGCTCCTACTTAACTGC
>JAKAMS010000260.1 GCA_021812745.1 Bacteroidota bacterium
CTTCACAAGCTTGAAGAAAAATTTGTAGGAGAAATTGTATGAACGAAAAGACAATGACTGAAGAACAACACTTCTCGGAAGTGATTGCAGAAGAAAATATCTGTGTAAATGAAAATTTAGTATTTGAAAAACCTGAGACACTGCTTGATACACCAATGCATTATTGTCCGGGCTGCGGGCACGGTGTCGCTCATAGATTAATTGCGGAAGTTATTGATGAATTAGGCATTCAGGATAAAACAATAGGTGTTGCACCGGTTGGATGTTCCGTTTTTATGTACAATTACATGAACATTGATATGACAGAAGCTCCGCACGGACGCGCATCTGCAGCGGCTACTGGAATCAAACGTGTATTACCTGACAAATATGTTTTTTCATATCAGGGCGATGGTGATCTTGCTGCTATTGGAACCGGAGAAACAATTCATACTTGCAACCGCGGCGAAAATATTTTGATCGTTTTCATCAACAACGGAATTTATGGAATGACCGGCGGACAGATGGCTCCTACAACTTTAGTAGGAATGAAATCTACCACAACACCATTCGGGCGCGATGTTGCCATAATGGGTAATCCTCTTAAGATAACGGATTTGGTAGCACAGCTTCCGGGTGTTTATTATGCAACACGGTGCGCTGTTAACAATCATGTTAATGTTCGCAAAGCAAAAAAAGCAATCATGAACGGATTCAAATATCAAGATCTTAAAAAAGGATTGAGTTTTGTAGAGATAGTTTCCAATTGTCCTTCTAATTGGAAGATGACGCCTGTTGAATCTAATAAATGGATGGAAGAAAATATGCTGCCATTCTATCCGCTCGGAGATTTAAAAGTACCAGGAAAGGAGAATTGATATGCAAGAAGAAATGATAATTGCCGGATTTGGCGGACAAGGAGTTTTGTCAATGGGACAAATCCTTTGCTACAGCGGAGTAATGGAAAATAAAGAAGTGAGCTGGATGCCTTCATATGGTCCTGAGATGCGAGGCGGTACTGCAAACTGTATCGCGATTATTAGTGATACTAAAATCAGTTCACCAATCCTCACAAAGTTCGATACGGTGATTGCGCTTAATCAACCGTCATTGGACAAATTTGAATCTGCTGTAAAACCCGGTGGACTTTTGATTTTTGAGGCGAGCACAATTTTGAATCCTCCGACTAGAAAAGATATTGTAATAATTCCAATTGAAGCGGCTAACGAAGCGACTAAGTTGAAGAACTCAAAAGTAATGAACATGATTGTTCTTGGCGCATTTCTTCAAATGAAACCGATTATCAAGATGGAAAATATCATCGAAGGAATTAAAAAAGTTCTTCCGGAAAGATATCATCATCTAATTCCTCTTAACAAGCAAGCGCTTGAAAAGGGAATGGAACTTGCACAGAATGTTGGAGTAACTGCGTAGAAATTTATTTTTAATTGTTTTATGAAAGGGTCGAATTCATTTCGGCCCTTTTTTGTTAATAGAATATGAATCAGCAATTCCTTAGATTTAATACAGTAGATCATCGTTAAGAGGTAAATATGAAAACTGAAATAATTTTTATTATTGAAGAATCATTAGACGGCGGTTACGAAGCCCATGCGTTGGGGAATTCGATTTTTACAGAGGCTGATAATCTGGACTATTTAATACAAAACATAAAAGAAGCGGTTGCCTGTCATTTTGTGAAAGAGGAAATGCCAAAGATTATTCGACTTCATTATATCAAAGAAGAAGTAATTGCAGCATGAAAGTTCCAATAGATATTTCAGCAGAGCAATTGATACAATCAATGGTTCAACTTGGTTACCGTGTCACCCGACAGAAGGGTAGCCATATCAGATTAACAGCATTAATAAATTTAGAAGAACATCACATTACAATTCCAAACCATACCCTTTAAGATTGGCACTCTTAATAATATTCTTAAGGATATAGCCGAGCATAATAAATTGAGTAAAGAAGAATTAATCGAAAAACTGTTCAAAATTCATAAATAGCTTACATAAATCATATGGGTCTCTTTTTTGGAATTAACCTCATTCTTTCATAATTTTCGCCACAAAATTTTGAAACAAAAGGATTAAAAATGGCTCAGAACGAAGGCGTAATTGCCCAAGTAATTGGTCCGGTTGTGGATATTGACTTCCAGGACGGATACCTACCAGCAATTTTCAATGCAATTAAAATTCCTAGAAAAAGTATAGAAGGTGTTGACGAAGTGCTGATTGTTGAAGTACAGCAGCATCTTGGCGAAGATAGAGTTCGCACTGTTGCTATGGATTCTACAGACGGACTTGTCCGCGGTATGAAAGCAATTGATACCGGCGAACCAATCTCAGTCCCAGTAGGACCGGAAACATTAGGACGGTTGATCAATGTAATCGGCGATGGAATTGACGGACTTGGCGAGATAAAATCAAATAAACGTTATGCTATTCACCGTCATGCACCAAAATTTGATACTCTTTCTACACGGCAGGAAATGTTTGAGACCGGTATAAAAGTTATAGATTTACTCGAACCATATTCTAAAGGCGGTAAGACCGGTTTATTCGGCGGCGCCGGCGTTGGCAAAACAGTTATTATTCAAGAATTGATTCACAACATTGCAAAACAACATGGCGGTTATTCTGTGTTTGCCGGTGTTGGCGAAAGAACTAGAGAGGGAAATGATCTTTGGCTTGAAATGAAAGAATCCGGTGTATTACCAAAAACAGCACTTGTGTTCGGACAAATGAACGAACCGCCGGGAGCTCGTTTGAGAATCGGTCTAACGGGATTGGCAATTGCAGAATATTTCCGTGATGAAGAAGAACGAGATGTGTTATTATTCATTGATAACATTTTCCGTTTTACACAAGCCGGTTCAGAAGTTTCCGCTCTGCTCGGTCGTATGCCTTCTGCCGTTGGTTATCAGCCAAACCTTTCATCAGAAATGGGCGAACTTCAAGAAAGAATTACATCTACAGATAAAGGTTCTATTACATCGGTGCAAGCTATATATGTTCCGGCAGATGACTTAACTGATCCCGCACCTGCAACAGCATTTTCTCACTTAGATGCCACAACCGTATTAAGCCGTCAGATTTCTGAACTTGGTATTTATCCCGCGGTTGATCCGCTCGATTCAACATCAAGAATTCTTCAGCCGGATATTGTTGGTGAAGAACATTATGCTGTTGCTAAACAAGTAAAAGAAATTCTTCAATCATATAAAGAATTACAAGACATTATAAATATTCTTGGTATGGATGAACTTTCCGAAGAAGATAAAATCACTGTAAGAAGAGCAAGAAGAATTCAAAGATTTTTAAGTCAGCCGTTCCACGTTGCCGAGCAGTTTACTGGATTTGCCGGTAAGTATGTTAAGATCGAAGATACAATTAGAAGCTTCAAAGAAATTCTCGAAGGCAAACATGATAACTTGCCGGAACAGGCATTTATGTATGTCGGTACAATTGAAGAAGCTGTTGAAAAAGCAAAGAGCATGCAGTAAGTCTGAGACTCATATAAATAAGCGGAGACTTATATATCATAATGAAAGAAATTTTTGTTGAAATAATTACACCATCAAAGAGTGCGTATAAAGGAGAAGTAAAATCTATAACCGTTCCGGGTACGCTCGGAAATTTTCAAGTTTTATTCAATCATGCGCCTCTTATAAGTTCACTCGAAATTGGAAAAATTGTAATTGAAGATGCAACAGGGCAGCACATTGAATATGCAACCGGCGGCGGCACAGTTGAGGTGAAGGATAATAAAGTTCTTCTTCTTGCCGATAGTGTTGAATTAGTTAATGAGATTGATGTTGAGCGTGCGAAGAAAGCGTATGAACGTGCTAAGGAGAGATTAGCCAGCAGAGGTAAAGGTGATGTTGATATTATGCGAGCCGAGTTAGCTCTTCAACGTGCTATGAATAGAATGAAAATGGCTGGTGCAAGTTTCTAAATATTTGCTGATAACAATTAGATATTTTAATCCCGCTTTATGCGGGATTTTTTTTTAACAAAAAAGAGGTTGTCTCAAAAGTAATGATTCAATAAAATAATCTGCGAAAATCAATTTATTCCGCGTCATCCGCGGGCGATTATATAACAAAATATTACTTTTGAGACGGCCTCTAAAAATAAATTAACTGAATTTAGATCTACTTTGCTGAAGCAAATCTCTTTGCAACATCATCCCAATTAACCACGTTCCACCATGATGCAATATAATCCGGTCTGCGGTTCTGGTAATTCAGGTAATAAGAATGTTCCCAAACATCAAGTGTTAGCAAAGGTGTTCCTTTAACTTCTGCAATATCCATTAAGGGATTATCTTGATTAGGTGTTGAAGTGATTACAAGTTTTCCGCCTGATAAAACTAACCAAGCCCAGCCGGAGCCGAAACGTGTTGCGCCTGCATTAGAAAATAATTCTTTGAATTTATCGAACGAACCGAACGTGCTGTTAATTGCATCTGCGAGAGTCCCGGATGGCTGACCTCCTTTATTTGGACCCATAACCTGCCAAAACATATTATGGTTCCAAACACCTCCGCCATTATTTCTAATTGCCGCCGGAGCTTTAGAAATATTTTTAAAAATATCTTCGAATG
>JAKAMS010000261.1 GCA_021812745.1 Bacteroidota bacterium
TATCAACAGATAGACTATCATAGTCGGTTAATACAATTTTCATTTTATAGCCGTGTTCAAGAAAGCGCAGCTGTTCTAATTTTTCAATCTGTTCCAAATCGGTTGGTCTAAGCCCGGTAAATTTTAACAGTGTATCTCTACGGTAAACATACAAGCCGATGTGTTTATAAATCTCCGCCGTTTGAATACGGGCAAGATTTGTTTTTGCTTCTCTAACAAACGGAATTGGCGAACGTGAAAAGTATAAAGCAAAATTTTTATAATCGAAAACAACCTTAACGACCGATGGAGACTTCATCTCTTCTACATTTGTAATTCTCCGGGCAAGAGTAGAAAGATTCACTTTTTTATCGAAGAGAAGGGGTTCTATTGCCTCATCAATCATCTTTCCTTTTATAAAAGGTTCATCGCCTTGAATATTAACAACAATAGTTGCATCCGGAATCTGTTCGGTTACAAACGCTATCCGGTCGGAGCCGCTTGCACAGTTCTGAGGCGTCATAAAAGCTTCGGCGCCAAAACTTTTTACTACTTTAAAAACTTTTTCGTCATCAACGGCTATTACAACTTTATCCAGCAGTTTAGATTTTTTTGCGCTGTTGTAAGTATGCTGAATCATCGGTTTACCGCCAATATCTGCAAGCGGCTTTCCCATTAAGCGTGTTGACGCAAATCGTGCGGGTATAATTCCAATTATCATCTGGTATTAGTCTTTATTAATTACTTTGGGTACTTTGAAAAATTCATCCGTTCTATCCGGAGCGTTTTTTAATGCTTCTTCCCTTTCTATTGAAGGTTTGAGTTCGTCATCACGGAATTTATTAAACTCTTCAACCGGGTGAGATAACGGTTCAACATTTTCCGTATCGAGCTCGTTTAATTTATCTACGTAACTCAAAATTTCGTTTAATTGAGAAGTAAAGTTTCCCAGCTCTTCATCTTTGAATCTGAGCCGTGCTAATTGGGCTATGTGTTCTACTTCCTTAAGAGTAACAGACATAGGTTATCTCAAACCAATTTTAGAAAAAAATCCGGCGCTGCTGTATTTTCCAAGTATAAAAGAGTAAGTGCCGGTATAACGATTTCCCTTTACACGAACCGTCAGCGCATAATCTCCGCCGCGCCGCGGACTTTTATACGTCAGCTGGTAAATACTATTTGCGTTCCGGCTTATACTATTTTGAATAAGAGTGAACTGAGCATCCAGTTGTGAGATATCAGTTATGGGATAATAACCGGACGTTCCCAATCGCTTTAGAGTTTCCACATCGAGCGGATCTTTGCCGCTTAGCCCAATTGTAAAGACAGATTTATTGCTTACAGCGTTGAGTGCTTCCTTCAAAGCTTCTGTAGTAGGTGTAGAGGTTTCATTACCGTCTGTAAAAATGATCATCGTTCCTTGTAAAATTCCATCAACGGAATATTTATCATCCCAGAGAGAAACGCCTATTTTAACTGCATTGTACAAACTTGTTGTGCTTGCGCCTGTTCTGTAATTGTTAATTGCAACATTCAGATTATTCTGGTTAGCGGTAAAATCGGAAAGCATTTCTATGTTTTCGGAAAACTGATAGATTGCAACTTCCTGATTTGCGGCAATTTTATTTACAAATGATGAAGCCGCACTCCTAATCTTATCAACTTCAGTGTTAGAAAGACTTGTGCTGTTATCCAGCATTAATACGGTTCTAATTTTGTTCGGCAGTTCATTTACTCTTTTTAAATCTGCCAGAGATTCGGATTGCAGAGGAAGCCCGTCTTCGTAAATTTCAAAATCGTCACGGCTCAAAGTTGTAACGCCTGCATTAAACAAATCAACAACTTGAAATGATAAGATTACATTATTCGGCAACTGTGTTTCCTGCTTTTTCAGATACAACGCGTATCCCGCCTGGCTTGGATTAAGATTTGGAGCAGTTGTAAACTTGAACACTGGTGAACTTTTTTGAGATCCGTCGGAAAAATTTGCAACAACGCGCCAATAATAAGTTGTATAGTAATCCAAAAAACTTGTAAGCGCGAAAAACTTTTGAGTTATTTTAGATGCTATAATTTGAAGAGGCGGATTTCCTTTATCCAAATAGAGATCATAAGAGACTGCATTGAAAGAATCCCATTTCAATGTTTGAATAATATTTTGATCGTTTGAATTGTTAAGCGGCTGAACAGCCGATGGAATTGCGACGTCTGTTTGTGAAATGTCAGTCGGTCCGCCGTCAAATTTACAGCCCGCAAGCATAACTGCCATCAGCAGATTAATCCAAATTAGGCGTTTGATTCTTCTTAACATTTACAATGATTTCTTCTCTTGATTCACTGCAAATATAAGTAATAAAATCATTTTTGTAAGTGAGAAGTGAATAACTGAATTGCCGCAATTCTGTTTTTGATTGACGGATGGCTGTAGAAAAACCACTCAACTATTGGAAGCGGTTCTCGGTCGCCAAGATTTTGGTCGGTTAATTTTTCTAAAGTATTTATAAAAGAATCTTTTTTGTTTGTTACGGCTGCCGCATATTCATCTGCTTCATATTCAAATTTACGTGATATGAAATTTGAAATTGGCGTTTGAATCAATCCAATTAGAGCGCCCCACAATGCAAGAAGCGGAAGAGAAGATATTTGAATTATCTCTGCAAAACCGAATAAGTTTAGTGACAATTTATGAAGCTGTGCAATTAAGAAAAAAGTTAAAAAACTGGAAATCGTTCCGATTGCAATATTTTTTATTATATGTCTTTTCTTGTAATGCCCAAGTTCATGAGCTATAACGGTTTCAATTTCATCATTGGTGTAATTATCAAGCAGAGTATCGCCAAGAAGAATTCTTTTAGTTTTACCAAGCCCGGTAAATGCGGCGTTCGCTTTTTTTGTGTTCTTGCTCATATTGAACTTGAAAACATTCTGCACTTTTAAACCGGCATCTTTACTCAATGCAACAATTCTTTCTTTCAGATCATCATTTTCTATCGGCGTAATTTTGTAGAAGAGAGGCAGAATGATTATCGGCACTATTTGAGCAAATACAACTGATAGAATAAACATCAGCACGGCGAACGGAAGCCACCACATCATACCGAAACTTTTCAAGACAAAATAGAAAAGAAGCAATAGCGGAATACCGATTACACTACCTATCAAAGTTTCTTTAGTACCTTCCCAAATCCATTTCCAGAATGTTTGATTTGAGAGATTGTATTTGTGCTCTAGATAAAATCCGGTATAATAGTTAAGCGGAGAGAAAAGAACAGAAGAGAAAATTCCTAAGACTAAAACGTAAGAGAAGAGGAGAAGATAATCGTTAGAGATTGATGACCTCAAATAATTTTCTAGCTGAACACTGAAACCAAGCCATACAAAAAGAAATAATAGAATAAATGAAATAACTGCTTCGGATATTCCAAGAATAAGTTTTGTATTGCTGTATTTTTTGGCTTGAGTGTTGTCCAAACTATATCTGTCCAAAGACGTTCTTTTGAATCCAGCCGACCTTGCCGTCAATTAAGCGAATCTTTGTCCAGTCGTTCACATGATCTTCAATAGCAAATTTTATTCCTTCGTGAATAACAAATGCATCGTTGCTTTTAGAATCCGGAGAGACTTTTACCGGATAGGTTTGTTCCAACAATATTCCGTAGTTGGTTGCTGCTTCACGGTTAACGCGAGCAAAAAATAAAACAGCGGCAATAATTAATAACGCAAGCGAAATTGAACTGCTTAGAAAAGAAATCCTTTGAAGAATTGTTCTGCCCGAGAAGAAATAAACAGCAATGCTCGCAAGTAAAATCCAAAAGATAATAATCACTACAAAAGACCAGCCGGAAACGTTTAATGCAGTAACTAACCCGTCCCACCACGAGACGAGAAATAACTTTGGCAGCTCTGTAATTTTATCAACCGTTCTTGAATTGGCAATTTTCAGGTTATAAGATAGGTCTTCGTCGTTTGGATCTATCTTTAATCCTTTTTCGTAACTGAAAATTGCATAACCGAGTTTGCCTGTTTTGAAGTATGCATTACCAAGATTATAATATAACGCTCCGCTCTCAAATCCTTGTCCCAATATTTTTTGATATGATTCAACCGCAAGTTGGTAGTTCCCGTCTTGATAAAATTTATTTGCGCTCTTCATCAAATCATCGGGCGACTGAGCAAACAAACTATTGCTAATTAACCACACTAAAGCAGTTAAGGAAATAATAAATATTTTTACCGTTTTAGTAATCATCTTTTTTTCCTCGCATCAAGTGACGAATCTACTTCTATAATCACCTTAACGGTTTCATCATAAAATTCAGGCGCAACGGCAGATGTTTCGCCTTCGGGCGCAAAGCGTGCGTATTCGCACTTCTCAGCAATTCTCTTAACGCGGTCAATCAATGTAGAATCAATATTTCTTTGCAAAAGTTTATCAACAGCTCCTTCGAGAGTAAATTCCGATTTTTGAATTCCTAGTTTATCTTCAAGATAGCCGAATAGAGCCGATGATAATTCAGAATAAAAATTTGTCGTATCATTTTTATCGAGCGCGTCTTTAGCAAGTTTTAATCTCTTGCGGGCTGCTTTCTCTGCTTTTTGATAC
>JAKAMS010000262.1 GCA_021812745.1 Bacteroidota bacterium
AATCACCAAACGCTTAGCAAGAATAACACAGCTCGATTATTTTTCCACGGAAATTGCTCTTACAAAAGACCACAAATTTGTTCTGATTGATTACGTTAATGATCAATGCGACATGCGGCTGAAATCAAATCATTCGGATGGCGTTCCAGATGAAGTTGTAAATGAATTTATTGAAAGAATGAAACAGAAAATTTTATCTCTCTAAAAATTCATATCGTCTTCAATTGTAACTAAAATATTCAAATAACTCTGATACCGTTCACTATTTAATAAATCATTTTCCACAGCCGATGCTACTGCACAATCCGGTTCATGATAATGAGTACATGTGTTGAATCTGCATTTGTCTGAATAAAAAGAAAATTCCTTAAAGTAATGACCGAGATCTTCTTTCCTGATTCCGTAGGGATCAATTTCTCGCATACCTGGTGTATCAACGACAAAAGTTTTTTCATCTACTTTTTTTAATACACTTGTAACAGTAGTGTGTTTGCCTTTAGATGTTGACTCGCTAACATTACCCGTTTTCAATTTTAATGAGGGATACATTGCATTCAACAAAGATGATTTGCCGACTCCGGATTGTCCCCAAATCAAATTTACTTTCCCATTCATCGAATTTTTTAGAGCATCAATTCCTTTTTGCTCAACTAAACTCGTTTCAAAAACTTTATAACCGATTTTTGAGTAAAGCTTATTCCATTCTTCCGAAGTGTGCGATAAATCTAAATCAATCTTATTAATTACTACAATAATATTAAGGTGAGAACTTTCTCCGGCAACAATTAAACGGTCAATTAAACGATTATTAAAATTTGGAGATTTGGAACTGCTGACAATAATTAAATTGTCAATGTTGGCGCCTACAATCTGTTCCAGCCGTTCACCTCTATTACCCGCTCCTTTAATACGCGGTGCTTTGCGTGAGATATAATTTTTCCGTGGAAGAATTTTATTAATCACACCGGTTCCGTCTTGATTCATCTCATATTCTACCAAATCGCCAACAGTAGCAATATCCATCGCAAAAAGTTTGTCTTTTTTTAGTTCATACTCTTTTTGAAATTTACCTCTCAACGAACAACGGATTTCTTTGCCTTCATTATCGTATAAATAGTAATCTTTACTTTCGATTTTGAAAATCGTTCCTAGAATTGAATCCTCCTTATTAAATTAAGAGCACCTAAAAATAAGGTGCTCTTAATGGGATGTCAATCAATGTTAGATAAGAAATATTTATAGATAGAATTTTAAAGAAGTAACAATATTGGTAAACTTAATATCTTGATATGTTCGCGAGATGTTCGATCCGTAATTATCTCCAATATCGTTCCACCATCCGTAAACGTATGCAATATTAATTGAGGATCTATTGGAAAAATTATAACCAATTCCGCCAGTGATATATTTTTTGTCGAAATTACTTGGATCATCCTTAAACGGAGAAGGCATTAACATTATTCCGGCTCTTAAAGCAACCGCTGAGTTCGGAATGATATATTCAACTCCAGCATTAAGGTTGTATACTGTTCTCATAAGATTTGTAATGTCAGCATTCTTATTGATAGTGGAACTATAGTCGAACCCGCTCCCAAATTTCATCTGAGTATAATCCATCATTGTAACGCTGCCGCTTAGAGTAAAATTATTTTTATTGTAGGATGCACCTATTGAATACTCTGCCGGCGAAGAAATTTGATACTCCAATTTTTCTTCTGTGGGTGCATAAGTAAATTTATTTCCTGTCCCAAAAGTACTTTGAGTATAGAGCGAGTACGTTTCCTTAACCGTATATTTTGTTGCAAATTTTATGGTTGCCGCAAGGTTGAAATCTTCATTCATCTTAATCAACCCTCCAAGCTTTAATCCTACACCTGAAATATCCCAGTCAATAATGTCACGTAAATAAAAAGATTGAAAATCAGCCGTGCGCGAATCTGTAGGATCTAACCAAAAAGAAGATGGGTAATTATTATTCAAGTCTTCTTCCGAATATTCGTGTGTTTTTTTGAAGGTACCGCTATATAGATTCACAGTTGCTCCGACAAAAAAATCTTTTTGAACTTCTATTGCACCAGCAAATGACCAGCTGTTTAGAGCGCCTTCTTGAATATAATTACCTCTCTGGTTTAATCTGCCGTTTATTCGAGTCGTATCTTTTATAAAATTGCCTGATGCATCATTTAAAGGATTGCTCAAAAAGAGATTATAGGCAATATCGTCGTTATAAGAAGTTAAATCTTGTATGTAAGAATTATTTCCGCTGTTATAACCGTTAAAACTAAGTGCCTTGTTGAAATCTTTTTCTCTGTTAAAACCAAAAGCTAAAACAAAACTACCTTGACTGGTTGGAAACGGCATTGTAATTCCAATCTGACTTAAATTTGTGGCATCGTTTGAAATTGTGGTATTTTGATTGAAGAAGCTTGCATTATTGTTAAACGAATTATAATTCAGTCCACCAGATAGCTCCATTTTTTTTATTAATCCAAATCCAGCGGGATTAAATAAAGAAGCCGAGAAATCATCACTTAATGCAATATAAGCGTTACCCATTCCCAAAGAACGGGCACCAGTAATAATTCCAGGCTCACTTAGGCGCAAAGCATCATTGTAATTCTGAGCCAGCATAATTGAAGAGAATGCTAAACTCATCATAAATATCAAAATTACTTTATTAATTTTTTTCATGGCTGCCCCATTAATTATTAATTGAGATTGATTTAACTGTTGCATATGAGTTATCTCTTCCTTTCCGAACTACCGGAACCGCTTGAACCTCTTTCTGAACCGCTAGAACTTCTTCCACTACTCGAACCAGATGAAGATGACGGAGGACTGTATGAAGGGGCTCTGTTAGTTTCACCTCTTGGGGTATAAGATGGCGCCCGACTTGATCTAGTAGAATTACCACTCGAACCTCTGTCACTGCTTGTTCTTTCTCTCACACGGTTTGATGAATTATCAGTTGCACGCGAACCATTTCTGTCTCTTGTCCTTGGGCTGCTGGCACGTTCTCGTGAAGTATTGTTTGAACTGTTTGGAGCTTTATAAACGCGTGTACCATCGCTCTTGGTATCAGTTCCGCGTGATACGCGGGACTTTCCAAGGTCAACATCCTGTGCTCTATCATTATTAGTACCTGGTCTCACATATCCGCTGGATGATCTTGATCGGTCGCCGCCGCTCAAATCTCTGTACCGACCTGCTGTTCCTCTTTCACCATCATTGTTGCGGGTTCTTAGAGCTGAATAAGTTCTGTATTTATAAATTCCTTGTGAATTATTATCATACCAATAAGGATTGTAATTATTGTAGTATGGAGAGCTATAACCGTAATTACCGTAATACCATGGCCAGTAATAACCCGGATATCCGCCATAATAATCTTGACCGTATAATCCGTAGAAGAAATGATCTCTATTTAAAAGATCAAATCCGTAACCCCAACCCATTGAAAAAGCCAACGAGGGATAATAATCATAAAGATAACGCCTATATCCAAAGTTGTTGTAGTAATAATCATTATCGTAAGGGTAATTTTGATTATCTACATAATTATCGGTTGAGTCGGCTTGCTGATCTTGATCTTCATAAGCATATTGGTCAACATTTTGATCATCTTGCTGGTTGCCACGATCGTAATCTCGAAGTGCAAACTGTGTATAACATCCGCCAAGACTTAATAACGGAAGTATTACTAATAAACGAATTATTGTTTTCATGAAATCACCTCAATCGTTTTAGTATCTTATGCAAAAACTATACCTAATTATTGTTGAAAGAAATGCAAAAATAAATAGAAGAATTTATGGGATGTATATTACTGTAAACTAATATGTATCCGAATCAATACAATAGTATTCTTAAAATAGGGCTTTGACATATTCCACAAAAATACCACGGTCTGCACTACTCCCCATTAAGCGCTTATTTTCAAGAATATCGCGCAAATCTATTCCTAATGTAAGTCCTTCGCCTACCGACCACCTAAGTCCCATATTCAAATAACCATTACCCTTTCCTAAAGAAGCACCGGTGTTATCATTTGCGGCAAAATCATATTCTGTAATGAAAGATACTTTATCACCAATAGTCTTTTCAAAACCAACTCCCAAATTCAAATCCTTATCGCCGTCTTGTCTTTCCAATGAATAGTTTACAACTCCATGAAGACTAAGGTAACCGAAGAAAACAAAATTCTTAGAAGCAGCGGCAAAAAATCCGGGCGACTTAATTTGGTATCGTTCTAAATTTCTATTGTACACTCCTTTACCTTGGGAATCAAAACCAACAGTTAATGCTGGAAGAGTTTCGCTTTCATCTAATATTCTCGCTCTAATATTGATAGCAGGCAATTTATACCAATCTACAGCTCCTGTCCCTATAATGTTGCTTCCGCCGTAAGAGATACCAAAACTAAAACCGTCAAAAACACCAACTTCAATTTTTGTAATCACAACACCAAACGGTAAAACATCTAACGAAACACCGGCAAAACCTTTAGATAGTACTCCAGCGGTTGGCAGATCAATTAAACTGCGGTATTCAAATTTAGCATTGGTACCTCCTGTACCCTG
>JAKAMS010000263.1 GCA_021812745.1 Bacteroidota bacterium
AGCTAAGAGGGCGTAAGTTGATTGATAATTTGTTCTCGAGTTCATCGAGAAGCGCAATAGGATCTTTTCCCTCTCGATCCAGTTTGTTAATAAAAACAATAACGGGAGTATTTCTCATTCTGCAAACTTGCATAAGTTTTTCGGTCTGCTCTTCAACTCCCTTTACACAATCTATTACTAGAATTACACTGTCAACAGCAGTAAGCGTGCGGTAAGTATCTTCCGCAAAATCTTTGTGACCAGGCGTATCTAAAAGATTAATAATTGCATTCTTGTATTCAAAAGATAAGACAGAAGTGGCTACTGAAATTCCTCTCTGTTTTTCAATTTCAAGAAAGTCAGAAGCGGCTGTTTTCTTTATTTTATTTGATTTTACAGCTCCGGCAATTTGTATCGCTCCGCTATAAAGAAGCAGTTTTTCTGTTAATGTGGTCTTGCCGGCATCCGGGTGACTAATGATAGCAAATGTCTTACGTTTTTGAATATTTTTCAAAACACTCATTTATTTTCCAATAATATTTTTAGTAGTTAAAAGTTTTGGATAATATACTAGGAGGGCTTAGAACAAAGCCGGTTACTCTCAAATCGGATTATTAATATGAAGCTGTTCAAAATTCATGCGTCAAATATAAGGTTTTGCGGAATCAGTTTGAAATAAGAAAATAATGCAATCGAAACAGAAGGAAGGGCTCTCTAATTGGGATTGATAGGAGCATACGAGATGTTTCAAATCAGTCCCCCGAAAGTCATAGCAGACACAGCCGATCAATAATCGTTACCACGCAGAGTTATCTGAATCAGAATCATTTTAAATGATCTGCAGTCTATAGATTTTCCTTTCAGCAACTTTCCAAATATAATTTTAACTTTGTTCCGGCTAATATAATATCAACCACAAAAACAATAGGTTAATATGAACCAAACTCATGAGGTTAAAAAATCAATCTTTCGTTCTTTCTCTAAAAATTTCTGGACAGTAATTGTAATGGAATTTTTTGAGCGGGGTTCGTATTACGGAGTTATGTCTGTACTTTCGGTTTATTTAGTCTTGAGTACAAACGAAGGGGGACTCGGATTTTCTAAACAAAGTGTTGGTGTAATCAAAAGTACAATTACGCCGCTTTTGTATTTTCTTCCAATTCTCTCCGGTGCAATTGCGGATAGGTTTGGTTACCGTAAAACGCTAATGTTTGCATTCGCAGTAATGAGTTTTGGTTACTTTCTTACAAGCATGGCTACAGCATACTCATTGGTATTTGCAAGCTTAATTTTTATGGTTGTGGGGGCGGGCTTTTTCAAACCGATAATTTCCGGAACAATTGCACGCAGTACAGATAAAACAAACTCAACATTGGCATTCGGGATTTATTACTGGTCAATCAATCTTGGCGCATTCATCTTTCCGTTGATTCTTATTCCGTGGCTCAAATCAATGTCGTGGTCTTACATTTTTATAATGGCGGCTATTGGAACCGGCTGGCTTCTTATCCTCAACTTTTTTGTTTACAAAGAACCGCCTAAACCGGTAAATACAAAATCAATTCCGCAAGTATTAAAAGAAGCGCTATTTGTTTTGAAAGATTTCCGCTTTGTTCTGATGATTGTTATCTATTCCGGTTTTTGGGTTTTATATTTTCAGCAGTTTGATACTGTCCTTTGGTACATGAAAGATTACGTTGATAAAACTCCGGTAAATAATTTTGTGAATTCAATTCTTTCTTTTTTTGTCTCGAATCCAAATTGGAAATTTGATGTTGAACATGTTACTGTAATTAACGGCGGAACGATAATTCTTCTTCAATTATTTGTTTCCAACATTGTTAAAAATAAAAAAGCTTTGCCTACAATGATTTTTGGAATTTCTTTGGGAACAATTGGAATTGGAATTCTTGCAATATCAAGCCATCCATTTGTTTTCATTGCCGGCATGATAGTGTTTTCAATAGGTGAAATGACAGCTCATCCAAAATTTATAAGTTATGTAGGATTAATTGCGCCGGAAGATAAGAAAGCGCTTTATCTCGGTTATTCGTTTTTGTATGGAGTTCTTGGCAGCGGAATAGGCGGAATACTTGGCGCTAATCTTTACGTTCACTTTGTAGATCATTTACAAAATCCAACCATGCTATGGATTATTTTTAGTATGATTGGAGTGGCGACTATAATAGGTCTGCTTCTTTTTAATAAATTTCTAGCACCTAAAAATGTGGAAGCGTAAAAAAGATATGAATAAAATAATTTTCAAAATATTGTTTACTTCTTACTTCTTACTTCTAGCATCCTGTTTAACCGCCCAGCAGGAAAATGTTCCAATTGATCACCAAGTTTACGCATTCATTAAAGAAATGAGTGTTAAAAATATTCTTGGTTACATACACGATGATAATCCGGGTATGTCGAGAGCAGAAGTTACAAAGAATCTCGAATTGATTGCGAAGAGGATAGACGAATTGACCGCAACAGAAAAAAAACTTCTCAAAAAATTTCAATATGAATTTTACGATGAAGCAGCAGATAGTACGAATACGTATCAAATGTTTGGCAGTGAGGCGGGCTTTTCGAAAAATGGAAGCGATTTTTTATCGGACAAAGTTAGATATGTTTATGCTTATCGTGGAAAGAGCGCTAATTATTATTTGAATGTAATGGGAAGAGCAATATACGGGCAGAATTTTAAACCGTTTGTCAATAACTCTTGGCTATATGATATTGGCTTTCGCTTTCGCGGAACACTTTTTGAAAAACTCGGCTATAGTTTAACTGTTCAAAAAGGAGGTGTAAGCGGTTCTTCGAGTTTTGCCACAACACTCGATCCACGGTTGACATATAATTTTAAATATGTTGAAAATATAGAAAATATTGGCAACTATGATTTTACAGAAGGATATCTGCGGTATTACACGGAACCAGCTAAAGATATGTCGCTTGCATTTCAGATAGGTCGTGAAAAAATAAAATTTGGTTACGGTTACGGAAGCAAATTAGTTTTATCTGGCGATCATCCTGTGCTGGATTTTTTGAAATTAGATTTTAATTACGGCGTGTTCAGTTTCACTTCTTTACATGCATCCACTGTCGGGGTATATAATATTGACCATTCACTTAATTATACCAAGTTTATCGCAATGAATCGTTTTAAACTTCATTTCGATAATTTGATCGAGTTTGGACTTGGCGAAGACATAATTTATTCCGAAAGAGGAATTGATCTTGCATATTTAAATCCATTGGCATTTTATAAATTCGAAGAGATGTCGCTGCAGGATAGAGACAATGGAGCTCTTTGGCTGGATTTTCAAACACATTTTATAAAAGATGTTGAAATACAAGGCACTTACTTTTTAGACGATGACCCGCTTGGCAACTTGCAAGATTTTTCAAGCTACATTAATAAAACCGGATATCAATTTGGAGTGTTTTGGTATTCACCTTTCTCGATCAATGATTTATCGGTTGTGTTGGAGTACACCCGTATTCGCCCGTATGTTTACTCCCATTCAAATCCGAAAGATACTTATACTGCTTGGAATCAAATTCTTGGTGATCGAATTGGTCCAAATTCAGATGAAATTTTTACACGAATTTCTTACAACATAAATGAATGGGCTCGCTTCAACTTTGAGTATCAATATATCCGCCATGGTCAAAACATTTATGATTCACAAGGAAATCTCTCGTTTAATGCCGGCGGCGACGCATTCGTCGCGCATCGCGACGGTATAGATCCAATGCGGATAGAATTTCTTGACGGTGAAAGAATTAATACAAATATTTTTACGGTTGATTTGAGATACGAACCCGTACGCAAAGTAGTTTTCGATTTTGTTTTGCGTGAAGTAATGAATAAAAATATAACGCGGGATATACCCAATAACTCAAGCTATGCCTATCTACAAATGATGTTTGAGCTGTAGCGGGTATAACGAAGGGCGTAGATACAGATTATGGAAATACTAAAGTAAAAACTGAACCTTTTCGTTTTTTGCTTTGCACGCTAATATGAATGTTGTTTAAGTCGCAATATTTTTTAACAAGTGCTAATCCCAATCCGTTACCTTCAAATGAACGGGCGTAACCCTGATCTTCCTGTGAGAATGGTGAATAAAGATGTTCTAAATAACTTTCTCCGATTCCAATACCAGTGTCTTCAATCTTAACTACCGCTTTCCCAATTTCATTTTTATCAACAGAAATCCTTACATAACCTTTTTCTGTAAATTTAATTGCGTTCTCAATTAGGTGATTGAAAATTTGTTCAACTGAATAGTGGTCCACGTTCGAAGGTAAAGGAGCCGCATTTCTTATTAACTCGAACTGCAGTTTCTCTTCGTCAACCAGTTGATGAAATCTGTGATATATAGGAGTTAGAATTTCATTGGATATATCGGTCGGTTTGGGATCGTTTGAATAACTTCCGGATTGAAGCTCCGACATATTCAATATTAGTTCAATAGTTCTTATGATTCTTGTGCCGGCATTATCTACTTTGAAAAAATATTCTTCAAGATCATTCGTAAGTTGTCTCTTATCACTCAACTCCTCTTTTATGAAAT
>JAKAMS010000264.1 GCA_021812745.1 Bacteroidota bacterium
TTCCAGAAGCAACTTTTTCGACAATATCCGCCTTCGTCATCTCTAACCTCTAATTTTTAAGTGAGTTACAGATAAAAGTGGGTCAAAAAATATCAAAAAGCAGGGTAAAAACAAATTAATTAGATACAATTCAAAAAATGAAAAAATTCGGGTAATCTCAATTAATGAATTTTGCCTCAATTCAATACAAAGCATTTCGCTCAAATTCTCCTAAATAGTGCAAAATTGAACCGCATTCACAATTTTCCTATTGGTATAATGTTTGTGTAGAATTCTATAAAAATATGGTTTTTAAAATGACACTATTACCAATCATATATACAAGCGTGCTGATTTTTTCAGCTTTCATGATATTTGTAATCTCTCTTTCATATATAATTTACAAAGCAAAATCAAAAGATAGAGTCCCTGTCTATCTAAAACATTTGGATCCGCTTGGAAACCGTCTTGCTGTTCAGCCTCTTTCTATGAACAATAGTGTTATTAAGCAGACTAGTTTTTCAGTTTCACTTCCCTCTCAGAAAAAAATACTTCCTTTAAGTCCGGTGAAAATGAGGAGCAGAAATGATGAATACACCCAAGCTGTAAATGTTATGAATAAAGAAAAATATTCAAGACAAAGAGACGAACAAGTTAGCCAAAACGAAAACTCCATTAGAAAAAACAGCAATAGATCAAAACCGATTTCTGCAAGAATTGAAGTAATGAATAACTCTGAAAGATATAAAACTAAAGTCACAATAGAAGAGAACAAAAAAGTAAAATCTCCACATAGTTATACAAATCATGGAGATGTTAATCTGCTGACTTTTTATAGCGATAAATCAGATATAGATTTGGTTTCATTATCTACTCCGCGAGCAAACAAAGCAATTTAGACTTCAACAAGAGATTGTTGCAGAGAGGATATTTTTATATTTTGAGATATGGAAATAGTCCCAATCATAACCAATGCTTTAGTAATTGTTCTTGTGTTAACTCTCTTAACCTTAGCAATTTCATATCTATACAACAAAGTTAAAAAGGAAGAGACCGACAAACCGATCAAAAACAATCACAAGCCATTAGAACAAGAAGAAAAAATTGAAGACCATTTAAAGCCAATCCCAAGACCCTTTGCTGACAAAAAAGTAATTTCCCCCGGAGAAAAGAAAAAAGAGGAGGATCAAAGAAAACCGGCTGCGAGAAACTCTTCTAAGCAAATTTCTGGAAAGAATACCGGCAAGCCCCAAAACCAAAACAAAAGATTAACCATTCTAAAAAATCTTGCTAACGAACGAAAACAAAAAACAATAACTCAAGATTCTAAAAAGAAGATTGATAATGAACATTCAAATTCACTTGGAGGCGAAATTCTTGATAAATATTTAGAAGAAGATGATAAAAGCATGTACACGCTCAACGTAAAAGAGAGAAAAGAAAAATCGAAAGAATAATCTTAGTTAAGAGATGAAACCAAAAAATATTTTATATATCAAAAACATGGTTTGCAACCGCTGCATTAAGGTGGTTAAGGAAGAGCTTGAAAAAATTGGCGTCACAATAAAAAATATATCGTTAGGAGAAGTAGAGACAGAACAATCCACAGAAATATTGCCGTTAGTTAAGATAAAAGAAGTGCTTGAGAAGAACGGCTTTGAACTCATTGAGAACAAAAAAGCAAAAGCGGTAGAAAAGATTAAAAGTTTTTTGATCAAAACGATTTACGAAAATGAAACCGTTATTAGTGAAACCCACAAATACTCGCAGCTTATTGAGAAGGAATTGGGATTGGATTATAATTATTTGAGCAGTTTATTTTCCGCTCAAGAAAGCATCACAATTGAACAATATATTATTCTGCAAAAGATCGAACGTGCAAAAGAGCTTCTGAAATACGGAGAACTGACTTTAAGCGAAATCTCCTATAAATTAGGTTACAGCAGTGTTCAGCACCTTTCAAATCAATTCAAAAAAATAACTGGATTTACTGCCAGCCAATTCAAGTCCATGACAAAAAATATGCGCAAACCGTTGGACAAAATCGGCTAACTATCACTCTTCCCCAACCCCGGGACTAATAAAATTTTATAACAAATTTCCAAAATTATGTAACGGTAAGTTCCGCCTAAAAGTTATTTTTATTCTGTCAATAAAAACAATCAAGGAGATTTAGAAATGACAACGCAAGAATTCAAAATTGAAGGAATGAGCTGCGGTCATTGCGTTATGGCTGTCAAAAAAGAACTGTCAAAATTAAATTTGGAATCTGCCGACGTTGAGATCGGTTCGGCTAAAGTAAATTTCGATGAAACAAAAGTGAATTCATCAACTATCGAGAACGCCATTACCGAGGCAGGTTATAAAGTTGTAAAATAGAAAGGATTATTAATGAGACAGATTAATCTTCCCGTTGAAGGAATGACATGCGCAAGCTGTGTTGCGCGGGTTGAAAAAATAATAAGCAAGTTCGACGGCGTCAAAAATGTAAATGTTAATCTTGCCACGGAACGGGTTTCATTCGATGTGGAGAATGATAATTTCAATCTCGATTCTGTCGCCGAAGCAGTTCAAGATTACGGCTACAAATTAAAAGTAGAATCTACTCACGATTTGAAATTACAATCAGAGAATGACGAATCATCAATTTCAGAAAAGGATGAATACTTTGAGGAAATCAAAAAAGATTTTCTTCTTGCTCTTATTTTAACTCTTCCAGTTTTCGTTATCAGCATGCTGATGGATTATCAATTTTTCAAAAATGCCTGGCCATTTTCTATAGATTATAGTCACAAGATATTATTGATATTGATAACACCGGTAATATTTATCAGCGGGAAAAGATTTTATAAAGTATTCTGGACGAACCTAAAACATTTTTCGGCAGAGATGAATTCTCTGGTGGCTATAGGAACCGGCGCGGCATACGGCTACAGCACTATTGCAACTCTTTTCCCGGAAGTTGTCTCAATTCATGGTGAACTTCCGCATGTCTATTTTGAAACTGCCGGTGTGATTATCACTCTCATTCTGATGGGAAAACTGCTTGAACATAATGCCAAAAGGAAAACTAATACTGCAATAAAAAAATTAATTGAGCTCAAACCGAAAAGCGCAAAAATTCTGATTGGTGAAAAAGAAGCCGAAATTAAGATTTCCAACCTGCAAGTTGGAAATATTGTTGTTATCAAACCGGGAGATAAAATTCCTGCCGATGGAATAATCGTCTGGGGCAGTTCCGCGATTGACGAGGCAATGATTACCGGTGAGGGCATTCCAGCCGAAAAAAATCTTGGATCAAAAGTAATCAGCGGTACAATCAACAAAAACGGCGCATTCAATTTTAGAGTAACTGAAATTGGAGACAATACTGTTCTTGCTCAAATCATCCGGCTTGTTGAACAAGCACAATCATCCAAACCGCCAATACAAAAATTAGTTGATAAGATTGCTGCCGTCTTCGTTCCGGTTGTTGTTCTAATCGCAATTATCACGTTTATAGTTTGGATGATTATCGGTGGACATAATTCGTTTAGTGTTGCTTTAATTAATTTTGTCGCGGTTCTTATTATTGCATGCCCATGCGCGCTTGGACTTGCAACACCCACAGCAATAATTGTAGGAAGCGGACTCGGTGCATCCAATGGAATTTTAATTCGTAACGGAGAGAGTTTAGAGATTGCGCAAAAAATTACTACCGTCATTTTCGATAAAACCGGCACACTCACTGAAGGCAAACCGGCTGTTACAGAAATTGTACCATTGAACATTTCTGAAAATGAATTGCTTCAGCTAAGCGCATCACTGGAAACTAAATCCGGACATCCGTTAGCTATTGCGATTGTTGAAGCTGCTAAATCTAAAAACATTTCTTTATCACAACCGGAATCATTCCAAAATTTATCAGGTTTCGGTTTAACGGGAATTGTTAATGGTCATGCGCTTATAATTGGTAATATGAATTTGATGAGCGAGTATTCAATCAAAGCAGAAATTGTAAAAGCGCAATTTGATAAATTAGCAATAGGCGGCAGAACTGTTATTTACATTGCTATTGACGGCGAACTTAAAGGAATGATTGCTATTGAAGATAAACTAAAAGAGAGTTCCGTTAGCGCAATCAAAGAATTAAACGAAATGAAAATAAAGACTGTGATGCTTACCGGAGATAATTACAAAACCGCCGAAGCAATCGCTAAAAAAGTAGGAATCTCGGAATACCGCGCTGAAGTTTTACCCGATGGAAAAGCTGATATTGTTAAAGAATTTCAAAGTAGAGGAGAAATAGTTGCAATGGTTGGCGACGGTATAAATGATTCTCCGGCATTAGCACAAGCGGATGTTGGAATTGCAATCGGAACCGGAACCGATGTTGCAATCGAGACAGCGCAGATTACTTTAGTTCAAGGAAATTTATTAAGCGTTTCAAAAGCAATTAATCTTTCGCGTCATACAATCAATACAATAAAGCAAAATTTATTCTGGGCTTTTATTTATAATACGGTTGGAATTCCGCTGGCTGCGCTTGGAATGCTCAATCCGATGATTGGCGCTTTAGCTATGTCGCT
>JAKAMS010000265.1 GCA_021812745.1 Bacteroidota bacterium
CAGCTTTACGGTAATGTAACACAATCCGTGATTAATGAAATTAATCTGCCGGTAATAAAATGTTTCCGTATAAAAAACGATTATGATTTTTCATTACTTAATCACTACACCAACTGTTCGTTTATGTTCGACACATATTCTGATAAAGCTCTTGGCGGAACCGGTGAATCGTTCGATTGGAAGATTATTCCAATTGAATTCAGAGATAAAATAATTTTAGCAGGTGGAGTTTCAAACGACAATATTGAGTATCTCTTCAACAATATTAATCCGGCTGCAGTTGATATATCATCTTCGCTTGAATCTTCACCCGGTAAAAAAAATGCGATCAAACTGAAAGAATTTTTTTATAAGATAAATAAACTGAGGTATACTCCATGTTGATTTTAATGAGTCTCAATTCACCAAGACATGACATACAAAACGTAAAAGATAAAATTATTTCATTCAACTGCACCCCACACGAAATTCCTGGTGCTTCCAAACTTGCTATCGGTATTACAGGACCTTCCGAACACTTGATCAAAGAGGAGTTTCAACTACTTCCATCAGTTGAAGAGGTAATTCGAGTTACTAAAAAGTATAAGCTTGTAAGCAGGCAAATGAAAAATGATGACACAATCATTCATGTTAACGAAACAAAAATCGGGGGAAATGAACTTACTATAATAGCCGGCCCTTGTGCCATAGAAAGCCGCGAACAGATTTTTGATATTGCCGGAAAGCTTAAAGAGATGGGAATTAATTTTTTGAGAGCCGGGGCTTACAAACCAAGATCAAGTCCTTATGCATTCCAAGGACTAAAAGAGAAAGGTCTGGAATACTTAAGCGATGTTAAGAAAGAGATCGGGATAAACATTGTGACTGAAGTTTTAGATCAATCAACAATTTCTGCTGTTGCTGAAGTTGCCGACATTATTCAACTTGGCGCACGAAATATGCAGAACTACGCATTATTGGAACAAGTTGGCAAAACTCAGAAACCGGTTCTTCTGAAACGAGGCATGTCCGCAACAATTGAAGAACTTCTGCTCAGTGCTGAATATATTGTCTCTCAACAGAACTACAATGTTATTTTGTGTGAACGCGGAATAAGAACATTCGAAACAGCAACACGAAACACTCTTGATCTTAATGCAGTACCGGTAATAAAAAAGAATTCCCACTTGCCAATCTTTGTTGACCCATCTCACGGAATAGGAATATGGGACAAGGTTCCGGCTATGGCAATGGCAGCAGTTGCAGCCGGTGCTGATGGTCTAATCATTGAGGTGCATACTAATCCGGAGAAAGCTCTTTCAGATGGCATACAAACTTTGAATCTCTCTACATTCAGAAAACTAATTCAGAAACTTCAAGAGTTAGTTCCGGTTGTGAATAAAAGACTAAACTTGAGTAAACATGAATAACTATAATTATCCCGACAGTAACGGTAAGTTCGGACAATACGGCGGAAAATTCGTCCCGGAAACTTTGATCTCTGCCTTAAACGAACTTGAATCAATTTATTTGAAATTGAAAAACGATCCATTATTTATTGCCGATTATGAACAACTCCAAAAAGAATATAACGGTCGCCCAACTCCATTAACATATGCCAAAAGATTAACAGAACACTACAGCGGCGCTAAAATCTATTTGAAGCGGGAAGATTTGTGTCATACTGGTGCTCACAAATTGAATAACGCAATAGGACAAATTTTAATTGCAAAGAAATTAGGTAAGAAAAGAATAATTGCGGAGACTGGTGCAGGTCAGCATGGTGTTGCCACCGCTACTGTGTGCGCAAAGTTCGGCTTGGAATGCGTTGTATATATGGGAGAAACCGATATTGAAAGACAGAAACCGAATGTATTTAGAATGCAGCTGCTCGGTGCCGAGGTGCGTCCGGTTTCATCTGGCAGCAAAACTCTTAAGGATGCAACTAACGAAGCGATTAGAGATTGGGTATCTAATGTTAAAAACACACATTACATTATTGGATCAGTCGTAGGTCCGCATCCCTATCCTATGATTGTTCGTGATTTCCAATCAATCATTGGTATTGAGACTAAAGAACAAATCTTTTTAGCAGAAAATAAATTACCGAATCATATCGTAGCATGCGTCGGTGGCGGATCGAATGCGATCGGAATGTTTTATCCATTCATCGAAGATGAGAATGTTTCCCTCATCGGTGTTGAAGCAGCGGGATTTGGAGTTAATTCAGGTAAACATTGCGCAACACTCACACTAGGTGAGCCAGGAATATTTCAAGGAATGAACACTTATATTCTTCAAGATGAAAACGGTCAGATATCTGAAGTACATTCAATTTCTGCCGGGTTAGATTATCCAGGTGTCGGTCCTGAACATGCGCTGTTAAAAGATATAGAACGCGTAAAATATTTTTCGATTACCGACGAAGAAGCGCTTAAGGGCGTTCATTTGCTAACCCGCCTTGAAGGAATTTTACCTGCTCTCGAAAGTGCACACGCAGTTGCTTATCTGGATAATTTTATCAGAACAACTTCCAAAGATGAAATTGTTGTGGTGAACATCAGCGGCAGAGGCGATAAAGATTTGGCAACCATTATTGATAATCTAGATTAGAGAAGTAATAAACTAATGGATACTACGCAAAACAAGATTGAAATAATTTCCGAATGTTTTTTTATGGGATTTAAACCAAAATCGTGGATTCCCAGTTTTGCATGAATAACATGAGAAAAATATAATAGAGGAATCGAATGTCTTACATCTCTGAATACATTGACCAACTGAATAAGAAAAACCGGAAGGCGTTATCAATCTTTTTAACTGCTGGCTTTCCTGAAAAAAATAATTTTATTGATTTAACAAAAAATGTATTAGATGCCGGGGCTGATATAATTGAACTAGGAATTCCATTCAGCGACCCTTTGGCAGATGGTCCGGTTATTCAGGCATCATCTAAAATCGCTCTTGATAACGGTGTGAATCTTAAGGATGTGTTCGCATTTTCGGAAGCAATTATTGCTTATAGCAATAAACCGATTATTCTGATGGGTTATGCCAACCCCATCAGAAAATATGGAATAAAAAACTTTTTTAAAGATGCTATCAACTCCGGTGTAAAAGGATTGATTGTTCCCGATGTTCCTCTTGAAGAATATGATTCTTTCTTCAGTTATTCTGAAATACAGAAAAATTTAAATCAAAACCACAAACTGAAATTGGATGTAATTCTTCTTACGACTCCTACTTCCTCTGATGAAAGGATTCAAGAGATTGATACAAAGAGCGATGGATTTGTTTACTGCGTGAGTGTAATAGGAACCACCGGGATGAAAAATGATTTTAGTATCAGTACAAAGGATAATTTAAGAAGGACTCATTCCCTTCTCAAAAAGAATAAGATGATGATCGGTTTTGGAATATCAAAACCGGAAGATGTTATAAACTTTTCCCCTTACTGCGATGGTGTTATTGTCGGCAGCAGAATTATTAAATCATTACTTGACAGAGACAAACCGGAGGATACATTTAATATAATCTCTGGTCTGAGTGCGGCTTGTGAATCCGACTAAACTTACTAATTAAACTGATCTGCTAATTTCTTTATCGCTTCCCCTGCAACACGGAGAACTGTCCATTCACTCAGCGGCTGTGCGCCGAGATTCTTATAAAACTTGATTGCCGGCTCATTCCAATCAAGTACGCTCCATTCTACGCGACCGCAGTCCCTCTCGATTGCAAGTTTACCTAGATAAGTAAGAAGAATTTTTCCAATTCCCTTTCCTCGCAATTCCGGTTTAACAAAAAGATCTTCAAGATATATTCCCGGCTTTCCTAAGAATGTAGAAAAATTGTGAAAGAAAAGAGCAAAACCCGCAGTCTCATTTTTATATTCAGCAATTATAACTTCCGCATATTTATGTTTCCCAAAAAGAGATTTTCGAAGTATTTCTTCAGTCGCAACAACTTCATGCAAAAGTTTTTCATAATCAGCAATACCTTTTATTAAACTAAGTATTAACGTAACATCTTCTTCTTTTGCAAAACGAATTGTTACATCACTATTTTTTGTTCTAATTAGATCGCTCATTTGTCTTCTTATATTTTATTAATGAATAGAACTTCCTGTTCGCCTTTTTATTTTACAGATAAATATGTAGTTATTTTATTTCAATATTCCATGCATCAAGTAGAGTGATTGCCTCCGGCAGAGAGAATTTTGCATGTTTGATATTGTTGTTGTTCGGATTGATGCGGTAATTTATTGCGTTTGTAAAATCAGCCAAGGATAGATTTGTATTTGAGAATGTACTGTTCAAAAAATCGGAAGAGTTCAGATTTGCTTTACTCAAATTCGCCTGTTCAAAATCTACATTATGCACTTCGCAAGAGATAATTCCTGTTGATCTGAAATCCATGTTAAAGAATATAGAATCGTTTAATTTGCATTTGAGAAAGTCAACTTTAAGCGGCTGACAAATCTTCGTCCAGTCAATTCCGATAAGTTTACAACTCTCAAAAGTAACATCTAGAAATGAACTATTATTAATCTTAGTTAGACTAAGAT